>DASWOO010000635.1:0-10545 GCA_036404335.1 Kofleriaceae bacterium | reverse complement strand
CGACCAGCAGCCGCCGGAGCTCGCGGTAGCTCAGCGCGCGCGGCTTGAGCCCGTCGAAGTAGTACGACGGGTTCTGGCTGAACAGCAGCAGGGCGATCAGCAGCACGCTCGCGGCCCGGGCGCCGAGCTCGTCGCGCCGGTCGGCGAGCGAGTACCAGACGACGAGCAGGAAGTTCGTGACGATCAGGAAGATCCAGCGGTTGTCGTCCCAGCCGCCGAAGATCAGCAGGCTCGGCGCGGCGGCCGCGGCGCACGCCACCACCCGCGCGCGAGCGTTCGCCGCGCCGTCGGCCCACCACAGCGCGACCAGGCCGAGCACGGCGATCATGGTCGTCGCTTGCACGGCGAGCCACTGGGCGTGGATGCTGTACAGCTTCCAGCTCGCCGCCTGCGTCCGCTCGAACAGCGACAGCGCGTCGATCCGGTAGACGAAGTCGGCGTGGGCGAGGGCGGCCTCGAGCGCCGGGATCGCGGCGGCGGTCGCCGGCGGCACGATCAGCACCACGCCGGCGATCACCGCCGCCGGCGCCGTCACCAGCACCGCCTTGCGCACCGGCAGCTGGCGCAGCGCGAGCCAGCCGAACACCGGCAGCACGGTCAGCGCCGCGATCTCGTGGACCATCGGCGCCAGCGCCATGACCACCGCCGCCCACGCCAGCCGCCCGCGCGCAAGGAGCGCGACGCCGGCGAACAGGATCAGGTACAGCACCTGATCGAAGTAGCCGACCTCGTCGAACACGAACCCGCCGCTCGGCAGCAGCAGCCACGCCAGGACCACGGCGCGCCGGCTCCACAGCGGCGTGCGCAGCGCCGCGCGGATCACGATCCACAGGAGCGCGACCAATACCGCGTAGCCGAAGCACGCGAACACCGCGTAGCGATAGCCGGCGATCATCACGACCGGCCGCAGCAGGGTCCCGACCAGGAACCGGCGATGAAAGCCGTCGACCAGCGAGATCGACTGCAGGGTCGCCGACCACAGGTTCGGCGCGCGGAACCCGCGGATCCACGCGATCACCAGCGCGACGCCGAGCGCGATCGCCGCCGCCCGGCGATCGTTGTGTTGCACCGGCGCGGTCACCGGCGCGGATGCTAGCAGCACGCCGCGTGGCGGCGATATCGGTACATGTAAGACAACCGCCTCCGGATCTGTGGCTCGCCACCCCCAATCTCCGGCGATAGGGGGCCGCGGCCCGCGAGCCGATCGCGACCCCGATCGTCCAAGTCACCGACGTCGCTCGGTTTGCAACTTGGATCGAGCTTCGCATTACGTCCGGTCACTCGACTTCGAGGAGGCATGTTGTGAAGCACCAGTTCCAGAGCATCGCGATCGGCGCCGCGCTGTTGGCGGCGGTCGGCGGCATCGGTTGCGGTGGCGGCGAGAGCAGCGACGACGGTCCGCTCAAGGACGTCAATGCGCTCGTCATCCTGCAGCGCCCTAAGCGCAACGACACTGGCGATATCTTCCAGTACACGTCGTACGTGCCGGGCGCCCGGCTGGTGAAGCTCGAGCCGCCGACGGCGGACGGCAAGCTCACGACGATCTGCTGCGACAAGGCCGGCGACGAGTTCGCCAAGATCGACATCTCGGGTTACGACCTGTCGTTCGACGCCAAGACGATCGTGTTCGCCGGCAAGCTCGCCGCGAACCAGACCTACGGGCTGTTCCTCCTCCAGCTCGAGGACGGCAGCGTCACGCAGATCGCCACCGATCCGATGCGCGACTTCGTCTCCCCGATCTTCCTGCCGGGGAACAAGATCATGTTCACCAGCAACGCGATTGTCGAGGCCAACGCGCCGCAGCACCGCGACGAGTACGAGCGCGGCACGACGATCCAGCTCGGCCGGGTCAACCTCGACGGCACCGGCATGGAGCTGGGGCCGCGCAACCTGTCGCACCGCACCGCGCCCAGCCTCGTGTCCGACGGCCGCGTGATCTTCACCCAGTGGGATCACCTCGGCCCCAAGAACGAGGGCAACCTGATGTTCGTCAATCAGGAGATGCAGGAGCTGCGCGAGGGCTACGGCAAGGAAGGCACCGGCGCCTCGAACTCGACGCTCAAGGCGCGCGAGATCAGCCCAGGCCGGTTCATCGCGATCGGCACCGCGCGCAACCGGACGCTCAACGCCGGCGCGCTGATCGACATCCGGCTCGGCGACGTCGAGGATCACGACGGCGTGGTCAGCGCCCCGACCAACCAGTCCGAGGCCCACGCCACGTTCCGCCAGCTCACCCCCGACGTGCCGGTCAGCAACGACCCGTCGCCCGACACCGTCGGCCGCTACTACGACGCGTTCCCGCTCGACGCCAAGGACAAGCCCAGCTTGCTGGTCTCGTGGTCCAACGGTGCCGTCGAGTCGAGCGTGCTGCAGCAGGCCGGGCTGTCGGCCAACTTCGGCATCTACCTCTACGATAGCGAGCACCAGCAGCGCCGGCCGATCCTCGACGATCCGGACATGTGGGACATCTACGCGCAGCCGCTGCGCACCCGCACCGCGCCCAACGTCGTCGCCTCGGCGCAGGACCCGAACCTCAAGGGCGCGACGCTGGTCGGTGCGCTCAACATCTACAACACCACGCTGGCCCACTTCGAGCCGGGCACGATCTACGGCGCGCGCGTGATGGAGGGCTTCTCGTCCGAGGAGGGCTTCCCGACGATGTTCGGCACCACGATGTTCGAGGGCCACGCCTCGCTCGGCGTCGCGCCGATCCAGGCCGACGGCTCGTGGTCGGCGATGATCCCGGCCAACGTCCCGGTCCACATCCAGGCGATCGACAAGTTCGGCATGTCGCTGTTCAACGAGCCGGTGTGGTTCTCCGGCCGGCCGGGCGAGGCCCGCATGTGCGGTGGCTGCCACGAGGACCGGACGCGCACGACCACCGTCACGCCCGGCCAGATCGACACGTTCGCCGCCGGCGCGACCGACCTGATGAGCAAGGTCGCGCGCGCCGACCGGATGAACAAGACCGCCCCGGTCAAGGGCACCGACGTCGTCGGCGTGCCGTGGAACAGCCTGGTCCAGAAGGTGTTCGACGACCACTGCATCGCCTGCCACGACGGCAGCAAGGGTGCGGCCAACCCGACCTACACCGTCACCGACCCGTCGGGCGTGATGGCGCCGGTCGAGTGGACGTTCAACCTGCGCTCGGACGCGCTGCCCGCGTCGCTCGCCCTGCTCGGCGGCGGCGGCAAGTTCACCGCGTCGTACTTCAGCATGGCCGGCCCCGACATGGAGGCGCTCGAGAAGGCCAAGCTGATGATCTCGGGTGACTTCAAGGTCTACATGAACCCGACCGACGCGCGGAATTCGATCGCGATCAAACTGCTCAACCCGATGCAGCAGTACCCGCAGGACGCCAGCGTCCGCGCGTTCGCGACCTCGCCGCACCTCGTCGCCAAGGGCCAGCCCGACCTCACCCCCGACGAGCTCTACAAGCTGATCCTCGCCGCCGACATGGGCCTCAACTTCTTCTCGCGCGAGAACAACCCGCACGAGTCCAACTGACTACCCCCGCGAACTCCGGAGACATCACATGCAGAACATCCGTATGAAGCTCGCCGCGGTGGTCCTGGCGCTCGGCACGCTCGCAACCCCCGCGCTCGCCGGCAAGGGCGGCAGCGCCGCGGCGATCAACGCCGCGGTCGCCTCGGGCTCGGTCGACGCGATCATCGCCGAGGTCGAGCGCGCGGAGAGCCTGATCTGCACCGAGTGCGTGCAGACCTTGACCAACCTGACCGAGGACAGCCGCTACGAGGTCCGCGAGGTCGCGGCCTGGTGGTTCGCGCGCCGCCCCGGGCTCAAGGATATGCTCACCGAGCAGTTCGTCGGCGAGCTGCCGACCGGCAACGCGGTCGAGGTCCGCAACGCCGCCGACTTCCTCGGCGCGACCCGCAGCTACGAGGCGATCCCGCAGCTGCGCGCCGCGATGCACCGCGGCGATCTGACTCCCGAGGCTCGGCTCGCGGTGGTCCGCGCGGCCGGCCTGATGGCCCACGTCAAGGCCAACGACGTGCTGACCACGGCGATGGCCGACAGCGACGCCACCGTGCGCGCGACCGCGGTGGCCGCGTGGCGCGACGTCCTGAACCAGCAGACCGCGCAGCCGGTCGTGCCGCTGCTCGCCGACCGCGACCCCGTGGTCCGCGCCAAGGCCGCCGGCGTCGTCGGCGGCATGGCCGAGCAGAGCGGGCGGGGCGCGCTCGAGGTGCTGGTCACCAGCGATCCCGATCCGGTCGTCCGCCGCAACGCCGCGTGGGCGCTCGGCCAGCTCGGCAACGCCGCGTCGCGCGCCGCGCTGCTCGCGGCGACCACCGACAAGAGCGGCCTGGTCCGCAACGTGGCGCGCGCGTCGCTCGCCAGCTTGAAGTAAGAAAATAACCCGCGCAGCTTGTCGTACCCACGACCGTGACAGCCGCACCGCCTGCAAAGCGTGCGGCTGTTCGCGTTTCACCTCACCGACGAGGATGAGAGTATAATGCCCGTCATGCAGATGTCTCGACCGGCCGCGGTGGCGGCGGTGGTCGTCTCGATCGCGGTCTCGCTGGCGCTGGCTGCGTGCGGAGATGCTCCGCCGGGTCGCACCTACTACGAGCGCAACATCGAGCCGATCCTCAAGCAGAAGTGCGGCGGCAACACGTCGGGTTGTCACTCGACCAACGCCGATGATCCGTTCCAGTTCGCCGCCGGCAACTTCGACGTCACGTCGTTCGAGAACGTCCAGAAGCGCCGCGACGTGCTCGCGCCGTTCGGCGCGTACGGCTATCCGCTGCTGCTGATCAAGGCGGTGCCGACCGGCGCGCTGACCGTCAGCTACAACGACAGCACCGGCGACACGTTCCCCAAGCTGCAGGTCCAGCACTCGGGCGGCGCGATCCTCGACGTAAACTCCGACGCGTTCTTCACGCTGCAGAACTGGCTCAACAACGGCGCGACCGAGAACGGCCTGCCGCCCGCGACCCCGGCGCAGATCGGCAGCGGCTCGTGCTCGCACACGATCCCGCCCGGGTTCGTCAAGGGCACCTTCGTCACGGCGACGACCCAGCCGAGCTTCGATGCGTTCAAGGCCAAGGTCCAGCCGATCCTGACCGCGCACGGCTGCAACGCCGCGAGCTGCCACGGCGCGCCGCAGTCGGACTTCTACACGACGTGTGGCATGACCGACGACGAGCTCGCGTTCAACTTCAGCCAGGCGTGGTCGTTCGTCAACACGCCGGTCGAGGACTCGCAGCTGCTGCGCGTCCCGCTCGCGGTCAAGGCCGGCGGCCGCGGCCACACCGGCGGCGATCAGTTCGCCGGCCTCGACGACAAGGACTACCTCGCGGTCCGCGACTGGGCGCAGATGATCGGCAAGCTCGACTTCGCCCAGGGCGACCCCGGCAAGCAGTTCTTCGCCCAGCACGTCCAGCCGCTGCTGCTATTGCGCGGCTGCTCGTTCCAGGCTTGCCATAGCCCGGCGGCGACCAACGACTTCAAGCTGCGCACGGGCACCCAGGGCTTCTTCTCGGCGGTCGCGCTCGAGAAGAACTACGAGCTGCTGCGCAACGAGTTCATCGCGATCGAGTTCCCCGACGTGCGGCGCGGCCGCGCGGTCGCCAAGACCTTGCTGAACAGCGGCCCGGCCGGCATCGCCCACCGCGGCGGGCCGGTGCTCGAGTCGGCGGGCATGCCGTCGGATCCGGCGGCGTGCGGCCCGTACAGCGCCGCGACGTCGTCGCCGTTCTGCACGTTCCAGGCGTGGCTCGACATCGAGCGCGCCGCGCTGGGCACGCAGGTCACGCCGATGAAGAAGGCCGATCCGATCAAGATCGTCTACGTCGAGCGGCCGACCGCGAGCGTCGGCGATCGCCTGACGTTCGACACGTTCCGCGGCGGCGCGTCGCTGCGGGTCGCCGACGGCACGTTCGCCGACGACGTCCAGACCATCGGCCCGCTCGCCGAGGGCACGCCGATCACCGCGAGCTGCGGGTTTGGCACCGACGTCGATATCCAGGCGCCCGACGTCGCCAACGACGGCAAGCGGGTCGCGTTCGCCGCGCGCGACGGCGCCGCCGACGCGCTCAACATCTACGTCGTCAACATCGACGGCACCGGCTGCACGGCGGTCACGCCCAAGGGCGCGCCGGTGTCCAACGGCATCAAGGTCCACAACTTCGACCCGGCGTTCTCGCCCGACGGCAACTTCATCGTGTTCGCGTCGACCCGCGGCAAGCCGGCGACCGGCGCGAGCAAGTCGCGCAAGCGGTTCCTGCCGCAGTCGGACCTGTGGCGCGTCGCGATCGCCGGGCTGACCGCCGACCAGGGCAGCTACCAGCAGATGACCGTGCTGTCGAACTCCGAGGTCGGCCCGCAGTTCATGCGCGAGGGCCGGATCACGATGACCACCGAGAAGACCAGCGATGGCTTCTACCAGCTGTCGGGCCGCCGGCTGAACTGGGACCTCACCGACTACCACCCGCTGCTCGCCCAGCGCTCGACCTCGCCGTACGCCGACCTCGACGATCTGACCCAGTCGAAGCCCTCGGTCGGCTACGCCTCGGCGACCGACATCCGCGAGGGCAGCGACGGCAACTTCCTGCTGATCCTGTCCGACGTCAACGCCGACGGCTCGCCGGTCGCGGCGAGCGGCGCGGGCGCGCTCGGCGTGTTCAACCGCAGCATCGGCCCGTTCGAGCAGGGCCGCGCCGATACCGGCTACGTCCCGGCGCTGCGCGTGCTCGACGGCGGCAGCGCGACCGGCCGGGTGGGCGCGACCGCGGGCTACCGCGCGCCGGTCAGCCTGCCGAGCGGCAAGATCATGGTGAGCTACACCGGCAACCTGACCGGCGGCGACTTCGACCTGTACTCGATCTCGTCGCACGACGGCGGCGGCCCGGGCCGGATGTTCGCCGCGGCGCCGCCGGGCGGGACCAGCCGCGTCGATGCGGTCGTCGCCTACGCGTACCCGGCGCGGGCGCTGTACGACAACCGCCGGCAGCTGGTGTTCGGCGGCAGCATCGGCAGCGACGTTGGCCACAGCGTGCTCCACATGCCCGACGCGCCGCTCCTGTTCACGCTGCTCACCGGCAACCTGCGGCGCGGCCGCCCGGTCGACAAGTTCCGCGGCGCCAAGTTCCTCGCGGTGTACAGCGAGGGCCTGTGCCCGGCGTCGGGCTGCACGCCCAACACCAACGGCATCTACGAGAGCCGCCAGCTGCTCGGCACCACGCCGCTCGCCGACGACGGCTCGGTCCGGGTCCAGCTGCCGGCCCAGACCGGCGTGGTCCTCGAGCTCCAGGACGGCGACCACAAGTCGATCGTCAAGATGAGCGAGGAGCACCAGCTGGGCCCCGGCGAGCAGATCTCGATGGGCGTCAGCGAGCCGCTGTTCGACGCCGTGTGCGCCGGCTGCCACGGCTCGATCACCGGCCACGAGCTCGACGTCCGGGTCGCACCCGACGCGCTGACCGGCGCCTCGGCCTCGAAGTCGGCGACCGCGCCCGCCGCCACCGTCGGCAACTAGCGCGAAGCGGCGCTAGCGCTTGGGCGGCGTGCCGCCCTGCGCCTTGATCACCGCGTCGACGGCGTTGCTGTTCGCCTTGGTGTCGGGGTGATCGGTCTTGTCCTTGTCGATCACGCCATTGATCATCGTGTTGGCCTGGTGGGGCGGGGGCGCCTTGGCCTCGCGGGTGGCCAGCACCTCGCGCTGGACCCGCGCGTCGGCGATGACCATGCCGAGCGCGTCGTAGGTCTTGAGCTTGTCGACCGCGCGCAGCTCGAAGTCCTCGGTGCGCCACGTGATCGTCCCGGTCTCGACGCTGGCGTCGCCCGGGCCGTAGGCGTTGGTCATCGACTGCTCGAACGCCGCGAAGTTCTTGTTGTCCTCGCTGAGGATCGACATGTCGAGCGACAGGAACATCTTCCACAGCTTGCCGTCGGAGAAGAAGAAGAACCGTCGCTGGTTCTTGCCGCCCTGGTTCTCCCAGCGCTCGAGCATCGACTCGCCGGTCGAGTGGCCGAACTCGCCCTCGACGATCGACACGTCCCACGGTGAGCTCTTGGTCGGCTCGAACGTCACGTAGCTCTGCTGCAGCCGGGTGACCTCGGCCTTCTTGTCGCGGCGCAGGCGATCCTGCTCGGCGATGTCGGTGGTCGCCTTGATCTTCTCGTCGTAGCGCTCGTCGAGCTGCTTGGCGAACGTGGCGATCACCTCGTCCTTGGACATGCCGAACTTGAAGCCGCCCTGCAGCGCGAGCGCGGCCTTCTTGTGATCGGCCGACATCGGCGTCAGCTTCTTGGGCTTGGCCGCGGCGGTCTTCCCGGAGGGTGCAGCGGCAGGCTTCTTCGCCTGCGCCGCCGCGGGTTGAATCAGCGCCACCGGCGCCGCGCCGAGCAACAACGAGAACATGATCCGCCGCATTAGTCCTCTGACGTGAGAGATGAGTCGCGATTCACGGGTTGCCCCGTGCGCACCTCGCACTACATCACAGAAAGAAGCTGAAGCGCGAACCTTTGTTCGACTCGGCCTGCAGGCGCTGCTCGAGCTTGTTGGCCTCCTCGATCAGCTTCTTGGTCCGCTCGGCCAGGGTACGCAGCCGCTTGACGTAGAACACCTCGGACGCGCCGGCGTCGCCGCCGCGGATCAAGGCGTCGCGCGTGCCGTTGGGCAGGAGCAGCAGCAGCTTCTTGGCCGGCACGTTGTCGCTGCCGTTGGTGACCAGGTCGCCCTTGGTCCACACCGCGCCCGGCTCGTTGCGGTACGCGTACGCCGACGGCGACTCGTTGTTGTCGCACTTGCCGCTGGTCACCGGCGCGTTGCCGCCGCAGTACGGCGGGCCAAGCTCGACGATGCGCACGCCAAAGTCGGTGCGCTCGGTCTCGCTCGGCGCCTGGATCAGCGCGCCGTAACGCGTGGCGTTGATCCCGGCGAGCGCGGCGTTCTCGGTGTCCTTGAGCTGCGCGTCGGCCGCGGCCTTCTTGCCGGTGGTGATCGCCAGGTCATCGCTCTTGGCCGCCTTGGTGTGCGTGTCGAGCATGCTCTTGACCTCGGCCACGCCCGCGTAGAACGACATGATCTGGCCGTTGACCTCGGGCTCGAGCGCCGCCGCGGTGCGGAACACCGCGCCGGTCTTGACGTCGAGCCGGGCCGCCAGCTCGCCGAGCTTCTTGTCGGCGGCCGCGTCCGGATGCAGGTTGTTCTTCGTGTTCTGCTCGTCGAGCGCCAGGTCGAGCTCGGACAGGCTCTTCTTGACGTTCTTGACCGTCGATACGGCCTTCTCGTCGCCGAGGATCGACCGGGCGTCCTGGATGCCGTCGTTGTAGAGGTTGGCGCCCTTCGAGATCTTGCCGACGCCGACGCCGACCACGAGCGCCGCGATCACCGGGATCGCGATCTTGGCGATCTGCGCGCCGCGGCCGGCCGTGCCGACGTTCTCGACCGGGTTACCATCATTGACGACGATGATCTCGGGGGCGCGCTGGACCTGCGCGGACGAGGCCATCGCGTTCATCGCGCCAAACGGATCGTCTGCCGCGTTGGGGATCACCGGCTGCGCGGGCGCGGCCGGAACAGGGGTCGGGAGACCGGGAGGCGGCACGACACCGGTCGAGCCATTTCGCGGAGTGGCCGCGGCCTGCACGCCTTGCTTCTTGAGCCCGAGACGCTGCTTCAGCTCGCTGATATCACGGCTACCACCACGCTTCGGATCACTCAAAATTACCTCCGGTTGAGGGAAGACTTTAGGGATGCAGTATCCCCACTGTCAAGGATGCCCAGGACTTGGCTCGGTTGCGGGGCGAAATGCACGGGCGGTGTCGCCGCGTCACCACAGTCGTTCGCACCGTGAAAAACCGGTCACACGGTTCATGAACCTTCACGAAAAAACGATCCCCGGGCAACCGTGTAAGGTGTCAGAATCGGCTGCGTTTCCTCGCCGTCGCCGCCAGGACCCACGCCAGCGCTGGCTGGCCTGCGCGGTGCAGAGTAAACCGAGCAGCGCGTTCGAGCGTCCTACGCGCTGACGAATCGGCCTTCGCGACCCTTCTTGGACCTTCTTAAAGAAGAGCAAGCTCCCATGATGCGTACCCGTCACACCTTGACCGCCCTCCTCGGCGGTGCCCTCGGGCTCTCTGCGCTGCTGCAGGGCGGTACTGCGCAGGCGGGCCACGCCCACTTCAGCGGTGGCGCCCATTTCAGTGGCCACGTCAGCGGCGGCATCCGGATCGGCGGCCCGCGGTTCTCCGGCTCGGTCCGCTACAGCGGCGGATTCCGTGGCTACCGCGGCTACGCGCGCCCGTACTCGCGCGGCTACTACTACCACCGCCCGTGGTACGGCGGCCGGGTCTACGTCGGCGGGTACTACCCGGCGTACGGCTACGGCTACGGCTACCCGTACTACCCCGAGGCTGTGCCGTCGTATTACGGCACGACCTATTACCCGGTCGCCCCGGCGCCGGTGGTGATCGAGGCCGCCGCGCCGCGCTCGGCCGAGCCGCCGCTGCCCACGTTTGGCATCGGCGTGTTCGGCGGCAGCACCTCGGTCGGCAGCGACGACCACCAGGAGTCGA
>DASWOO010000634.1:0-12347 GCA_036404335.1 Kofleriaceae bacterium | reverse complement strand
GGCAGCGCGACGATCTTGGCCCTGGGGAACGCCTGCTGGATCACGGTCAAGCCGAAGTAGTGATCGGGATGGAAGTGGGTGATGTAGACGGTGGTCAGCTGCTTCTTGCTCTCGAGGATCTGCGCGACCAGGCGGTGCGCGTCGGCGAGGTCGAACTGGGCGTCGATCAGGATCGCGTCCTTGTCGCCGGCGACGATCGTCGAGTCGACGAGGAACCCGGCGGGCGAGCCGGTGAACACGCTGGTGGTGAGCGCCGGGGCGGCGTGCGCGGCGGTGGCGGTGGCGAGCGCGGCGGTGGCGAGCAGCAGGTGACGGGCGGTGAGAGGCATGCGGCCAAGATGCGGCCGACGGGCGCCGGACGCGAGGGTCAGGAACCGCGGCTGGATGGTAAGATTCGGCGGTGCTGCGCGCGGAACGCCAGCGGCGTGGTCGCCGTGTGATGGCGGAAGAACTTCACGAGGTTGGTCGGCTCGGCGAAGCCGGTGCGCTCGGCCAGCTCCTTGACCGACAGCTCGGTGTGGACCAGCAGCCGCTTCTGCTCGAGGATGACCCGGTCGTCGATCACCTGCTTGGGCGACCTGCCGGTGTGCGCCTGGACCAGCTCGCCGAGCCGGCGCGGCGAGAGCCCCGCGCGCCGGGCGTAGTGCGCGACCGAGCGGGTCGCCGCGTGATCGCGCTCCAGCGTGGTAAAAAACCGCTCGACGCCGGGCGGCCGCGGCGGCTGGGGCGCGACGAGCCGCTCGGCGCGCAGCAGGAGCACGCGCAGCTGGGCGGCGAGCAGCCACGGCTGCAGCGGATCGAGCGGCCGGGCGTGCTCGCGGTCGAGCTGCTCGGCGATCGCGATCAGCTCGCGGGCGTCGGACGGCGACACGTCGATCACCGGCTGGATCCAGCAATCGTGCAGCGTCGCCGGGCGGGCCAGCGGATCGGGCGCGTCGCCGCCGGCGAGCAGGAACTCCGGCGAGAACAGCAGCATCCACGCGTCGACCGAGCGATCGGCGATGAACTGCTGGACCCTGCCGCGCGCGACGAACGTCAGCCGGCCGGCGCCGACCGCGACCGGCGTGAAGTCGACGATCATCGTGCCGCTGCCGCGTAGCCCGACGTAGATCGAGTGGAACTCGGGGCGCTGCGGCGCCTCGGGCGCGTGGTCGATGCGGTGCTGCGCGAACCGCTCGAACAGCTGCGACATCCGGAAGATCTCGAAGCCCAGGCCCGGCTTGGCGCTGTGCTGGAACGGCAAGCTGCGGATCGCGGCCGGACGGCGTGCCATGCCCGAGCCTACCGGAACCTGGCGAGGTCGACGCCGTGGCGCGCGGCGAGCCGGCGGACCTGCGAGCGCGACGTGCCCAGCGCCCGGGCGAGCTTGCTGACGTTGCCGTGCTGGGCGGCGGCGGCGGCGACGAACCGGGCCTTGCCGTCGGGCGGCTCGGCGGGCTCGGCCGGCGCCGGCGCGCGGTCGAGCAGGATGTCGGAGGCGGTCAGCTCGTCGCCGGCGGCGAGCATCACCGCGCGCTCCATCACCGTGCGCAGCTCGCGGACGTTGCCCGGCCAGGCGTGGCGATCGAGCGCGGCGAGCGCGGCGGGTCCGAGCCGCGGCGCCGGGCGGCCGGCCGCGCGCGCGGCGTCGGCGAGGAGGCTCGCGGCGAGGCCGGGGATCCGGGCGCGGCGCTCGCGCAGCGGCGGCAGCGCGAGCGTGATGCCGTTGATCCGGAACCACAGATCGTGGCGAAACCGGCCGGCGGCGACCTCCGCGGCGAGGTCGCGGCGGCTCGCGGCGATGAACCGCACGTCGAGCCGGATCGGCGCGGTCGCGCCCAGGCGATAGGCCTCGCGGGTCTCGAGCACGCGCAGGAGCTTGGCCTGCAGCGCGAGCGGCAGCTCGCAGAGCTCGTCGAGGAACACCGTGCCGCCGCCCGCGACCTCGAACAGCCCGGGCTTGGCGGCGGTCGCGCCGGTGAACGCGCCGCGCTCGTGGCCGAACAGCTCGCTCTCGAGCAGCGCCTCGGTCAGCGCCGCGCAGTTGATCGCGACCAGCTGGCCCGCGCGGCCGGACAGCGCGTGCACGCTGCGGGCGAGGACCTCCTTGCCGGTGCCGGTCTCGCCGTGGATCACGACGCTGATCGGGCCCCGCGCGATCCGGCGGACCAGCTCGGTGACGCCGGTGACCGTCGGATCGTCGACGACCAGATCCAGATCCAGCCCGAGCTCCAGCTCGCTGCGCTCGGGCGGCGCCTCGAGCACGACGGCGATGAACGGCCCGAGCTGGATCGGCGCGCCGATCGCCAGCGCCAGCCGCGCACGCGACGGGACGAGCGCGCCGGCGAGCCGCGTGCCGTTGGTGCTGCCGAGCTCCTCGAGCTCCAGCGTGGCGCCGGCGTGCAGCGTGATGTGCTGCCGGGAGATTTTCGGATGTGCGAGGTGGACGTCGCAGCTCGGGTCGCGGCCCACGGAGAACTGCGCACGGCCGGTGAGCGGGATGCGCTCGACGCGGCCCTCGCCGACGACCAGCAGCACGCGCTGCCGGAGCTTGCTCGGTGATGCGCCGTCGCTCACGTGCGTCGCCGTCGATCCCACCGCTCGCTCTTATCGCGTTGCCGGCCCGCCGACAATCACGCTAGCGTTTGCCATCATGGACGGCCTCGCCACGGTGCCCGACGACGCCGGCGACCGGTCCGGTGCCGGACCCGGTGCTCGGTCCGGCACGATGATCGGCCGGTTCCTCGTCGAGGGCGTGCTGGGCACCGGCGGCATGGGCGTGGTGCTCGCGGCGTACGACCCCGAGCTCGATCGCAAGGTCGCGCTCAAGCTGCTCGCCGCGCGGCCGGATCCGCGGTGGGCCGAGGCGCGGATCGGCGAGGCCCGGGCGATGGCGCAGCTGGCGCACCCCAACGTGGTGACCGTGCACGAGGCCGGCATCGTCGATGCCACGCCGTACCTGGTGATGGAGCTGGTGGCCGGCGGCACGCTGCGGAGCTGGATCGCCGAGCCGCACGACTGGCGCGAGGTCCTGGCGATGATGTGCGCCGCCGGCGCCGGCCTGGCCGCCGCGCACCGCGCCGGGGTCGTGCACCGCGACTTCAAGCCGGAGAACGTGCTCGTCGGCGGCGACGGCCGGCCGCGGGTGTCGGACTTCGGGCTCGCGTCGCACGGCGCGACGCCGGGCCGCGGCGGGACCCGGGGCTACATGGCGCCGGAGCAGCGCGCCGGCGCGCTGGTCGACGCGCGCGCGGATCAGTACGCGTTCTGCGTGACGCTGGCCGAGGCCCTGCGCGGCAGCCGGCCACGAGCTCGGCCGACGCCCGCGTGGTGGGATCGCGCGATGCGGCGTGGCCCGCGAGCCGTGGGTCGGGCGCCGGCGTGGCTCGACCGCGCGGTGCAGCGCGGCCTGCGCGCCGAGCCCGGCTAGCGCTGGCCGTCGATGGCGGCGCTGCTCGCCGAGCTGGAGCGGCCGCGGCCGCGGCGCGCCGGGTGGCTGGCCTGGATCGGCGCGGCGCTCGGCACCGGCGGGGTCGCGCTCGCGCTCGCCGGCGCGCTGCATGCCCGGGCGTCGGGCGCATCGGCCGGCGCGGTGCGCCTGGTCCCCGTGACGCACCGCCTCGACCTGCGCAACGCGCAGATCTCGCCCGACGGCCAGGCGCTCGCGTTCATCGCCGGCGACGCGCTGGTCGTCCGCGGCGTCGACCCCGACGCGGCGGATCGCGTCGTCGTGCCGCATGGCGTGCGCGACGCGGCGCTGTCGTGGTCGCCCGACGGCACGCGGATCGCCGTCGCGGTCGAGCCCGCCGCCGCGGCCGTCGTCCAGACCGACATCGTCGGCCTCGCGACCGGCGCGCGGACGCCCGTCGCCACCCCGGGCATCGCCGCGTTCCTCGGCAACGCCGAGCTCGCGGTCACCGCATATCGCCGGCGCGACGTCTCGCTCGTGCGGCTCGCCGGAGGCGCGGCCACGACCTGCGCCGTGCCCGGCGACTACCACGTGATCTGGAGCATCGACGGCCTGCCCGACGGCACGATGATCGTCCGCACCGCCCGGGGCACGCTCGGCAGCGTCGTGATCCTCGGCCACGACTGCCGGGTGCGCGGCACGTATCGCGCCGAGCACCTGATCAGCGCGACGGTCAGCGACACCGGCACGGTGATCGTGCTCGTGGCCGGCGACGGCGTCAGCGAGCTGATCGAGCTGGCGCTCGACGGCGGCGTCCGCTCGCGGCGGCGGAGCAGCGGCCAGCTCGCGACGGTCAACGGCCGGCGCCACGGCGTGGACTACGTGCTGACCTTCGCGTCGCGCACCGAGCTCGAACGCGTCCCGGCGACCGGCCCGGTCGAGCACCTGCTGTCGCTCGGCGGCGAGGCCCGGTTCGCGCTCGCGCCGGGCGGCGATTCGCTGGCGTGGATCGAGCTCGGCACCGCCGCGGACGGGCCGCTGCGGCGGCAGGCGCTCGACGACCTCGCGCTGCGCGGCCGGCCGCTGCTCGATCACGCGGTCAACGCCGCCTGGTCGCCCGACGGCCGTGCGCTCGCGGCGTCGGTCGCCGAGGGCGGGGTCGTGATCGTCGGTCCGCCGGCGCGGCGGCTGCCGCTCGCGGGCCTCGACCCGGCGGCGGCGCCGGTCTGGCTCGACGACCACCGGCTCGCCGCCGAGACCGCGGATCACAAGACGTACCTGTGGCTCGATCTGCGCACCGGCGCGCGCGGCGAGCTGGTCGATCGCGATCACGGCCCGTCGATCTGGCTGGCGCGCTCGCCGCGCGACGGCACGCTGGCGATGTGGCGCAGCGGAGCACCGGGCGCGACCGGCCGCGACGCCGCGCACCTGTGGCTCGCGCGCCCCGGCGGCGCGTGGGCGCCGGTCGAGCTGGTCGCGCCGCCGCCGCACGTGCTGATGCCGAGCTGGACCCCCGACGGCGAGCTGCTGGTCCGGGTGTTCGAGACCGGCGCCGTGCTGCACGTCGCGCTCGACACCGGCGCGCTCGCGCCGCGCGCGCAGCTGACGACGACCGAGTTCGACGTGCCGCCGATGGTGCTGCCCGGCGGCGACCTGCTCGCGGCCGAGCACACCGTCGACATCAACGTCGCCACCGCGACGCCGGACTGACGCCCCGCTACGGCTCGGTGACCGGGCTGGGGTTGCTGTTCGCCACCGTGAACTTCCAGCCGCCGTCGGGCTGGCGCTGGTAGATCGTCAGGTACGTGCCCTGGGCGACCGCCGCGCCGCTGCTGGTCAGGCGGACGACGTACACGCCGTCGGTGTAGCCGAGATCGCCCGTGAACGTCGCCTGCACGTCGCTCGGCGCCCAGTCGAGGGTCAGGACCGGCGGCGGCAGGTCGCCGGCGTGCGCGGCGGCGACCTGGTCGTGGCCGTAGAACACCCCGCCATAGATCGCCTCGGCGACGCCGGCGCCGGGTGCCTCGTACGCCGGGATCGCGATCGCCCCGCCCTGCGCGACCGACGCCGCGGCGAACGCGAGATCGGCGGCGGCGATCTCGGCGGCGGTCGCGGCCGGCGCGGCGAGGCGGATCACCGGCGTGCCCGGGTCGAGCAGCGGGAAGCCCGCCGGCTGCGAGGTCGGCGCGACGTCGAGCGCGTTCGCGACGTGGACGAGCTCGGTCCAGCGCAGGCCGGTGCGCCGCCACATCGTGGTGTAGCTGCCGTACGCCGTCGTGATCGAGCCGTCGGCGGCCCGGGTCGTGAACGTGTTCCAGCCGAACGTGGTGCCGAGCAGGCCGTCGGCCGACACCGTGATCCGGCGCGGGTCGAACGTCGCCCGCCGCGCGTGGCCCGGGTCGTCGCCGTCGAGCAGCGCGCCGACCGCCGCCTTGCCGCGGACCAGCCCGTGGTTGGCCTCGGAGTAGACGAGGCCGTCCGCGGCGAACGCGCCGATCGTCGCGACGAAGCCGTCGCGGCTCGCGCGGTACGACCGGTCGGCTTCGGTGGCCTGCAGCAGGCGCTCGAACACGGCCTTGCTGGCCTCGCTCGCCGACAGCGCGCTGCTGTCGGTGGCCGTGGTCTCGGGGGCTTCGGGCGCGTCGACGCAGCCGCTCGCCGCGATGACAGAGGCGATCCATGCACGCTTCATTCGTGACTCCTTCACAGCGCGCGATGGGCCGCGCGCGATGGAGGGAGTTGCAGCCGATGTGCCCGTCGAGCTCCGCGCTGCGCGCGGCCGTGCGGCGCGGCGGTGGACCAGCCTGGACCAGCCTGGACCAGACCCCGCGTGCGCCGGTCCAGCCCTGGTCCAGGGCGGTCAGCCCTTGGCCGGGATCGCGACCGGCGTGACCACGCCGCCGTCCAGATCGAACACGCTGGCGCCGCGATCACCGTCCCACGTCGTCACGTTGGCGATCGTCGAGCCGCCGAGCCGCCACGCGCCGCCGTCTTCGTGGATGTGACCGAACACGTGCAGCGGCGGCGCGAGCTCCTCGATCCGCCGGCGCAGGTCGTCGCAGCCGGTGAGCCGGTCACCGACGCGATCGCCGATCCCCGCGGGCGGGCCATGCGTGATCAGTACGTCGACGCCCGCCGGGATCTTCGCCCACACCGCCACCAGTTCCGGGCCGCGCGGCAGGTTGAACGCCCAGCCGAGAAACTCCGGCTGCCACGGCGAGCCATAGAACCGCACCCCGTCGAGCGTGACCTCGTCATCCTCGAGGTAGTGCATGCCCGCGAACAGCGCCCGCGCCTCCGCCGGCGTGCGCACGAACGGCCAGTCGTGATTGCCGGCGATGATGACCTTGTGCCGGTGCGGCATCTCGGCGAGCCAGCGCGCCGCCACGCCGAGCTCCGCCAGCGTCCCCCGCCGGCACATATCGCCCGCATGCACGAACACGTCGCCGTCGGGGATCACGAGGTCCTCGTGAAACAGGTGAGTATCCGCGACGGCCACGATCCGCACGTCGAGATGATACCCGTTCGCCTGCCCTCCGCGCGGGACCGTCAGCCGGTCGTGCGGCTGCGAAACCGGCGGATGGCGAGCGGAACGCTGATCAGCAGGATGATCCCCGCCCAGACCCACGCCATGGCCACGGCGTGCCGGAGCGGCCAGGCGGGATCGGGGGGCATGCCGGTCGGGTTGCCGAACATCTCGCGGACGGCGGCCGCGAGCGTGCTGATCGGGTTCCAGGACGCGATGGTGCGCAGGACCGGCGACAGGCCGCCGAGCGGAACAAAGGTGCTGGCGAGGAAGGTCGCCGGGAACACGATCACGAAGACCACGCCCTGCGTCGCGTCGGGCGAGCGCACCAGGAGGCCGAGCAGCGTGCCGAGCCAGACCATCGAGAACGCGAAGCCCAGGACCATGGCGTAGCCGGCGATCGCGTGCGGCAGGTCGGAGTGGATGCGCCAGCCGACGATCAGTCCGGACAGGCTGAGCACCGTGACGCCGATGCTCACCGCCCCGGTCTCGGCGAGGACGTGGCCGCACAGGTAGGCCGCGCGCGACATCGGCAAGGTCCGGAACCGGTCGACGACGCCTTCGTTGAGGTCGCTCGCGATCGCGGTGGCCGGGCCCATGATGCCAAAGGCGAGCGTCTGGACAAGCACGCCGCCGATCAGGTACTCGCGATAGCTGCCGTCGGGGATCGCGATCACCCCGCCGAACACGTAGGCGAACAGCAGCGTGAACATCAGCGGCTGCAGCGTCACGTCGAGCAGCTTCTCGGGGATCTGGCGGACGTGGGCGAGCGTGCGGCGCGCCATCACGAGGCTGTCAGAGATCAGGTAGCTCATGCAGCCTCGGCGGTGGCGCTGGCGCGCGTGGTGATCGTGAGGAACACGTCGTCGAGCGTGACCTCGCGGCGCTGCAGGTCGGTGGCATCGATGCCGGCGGCGTCGAGGGCGCGGACGAGCTCGACCAGCCGGGTGCCCAGGCGGACCTTGGCGATCAGGCGGTGCGCGCTCGCGCCCTCGGGACCCGGCTCGTCCTCGGTCGGCGGGGCGTCGAAGAACGCGTCGAGCACGGCGTGGGCGCGCTGCAGCTCGGCGCGCTGCGCGAAGGTGATGACGATGCGCTCGCCGCCGATCCGCGCCTTGAGCTCGGCCGGCGTGCCGCGCGCGGCGACCTTGCCGTGGTCGAGCACGACGATCTCGTCGGCGAGCTTGTCGGCCTCCTCGAGGTACTGCGTGGTCAGGACGAGCGTCGCGCCGTCGCGGACGTGCTCGCGCAGCAGCGCCCACAGCTGGTTGCGGCTGTACGGGTCGAGCCCGGTGGTCGGCTCGTCGAGGAACAGCACCGGCGGCGACGCGACCAGGCACGCCGCGAGGTCGAGCCGGCGCCGCATGCCGCCCGAGAACGTCTTGACCAGGCGGTCGGCCTCGCCGGCCAGCTCGACGCGCTCGAGCAGCTGCTGGGCCCGCGTGCGCGCGTCGTGGCGCGACAGGTGATAGAGCCGGCCGACCATCTCGAGGTTGGCGCGCGCGGTGAGCAGGCCGTCGACGGTGGCGGACTGAGCGGCGACGCCGATCCGCTTGCGGACCTCGCCCGCCTGGCTGACCACGTCGAACCCGGCGATCGTCGCGCGGCCCTCGGTCGGCACCGCCAGCGTGGTCAGGATCCGCAGCGCCGTGGTCTTGCCCGCGCCGTTGTGGCCCAGGAGGCCGAGCACGGTCCCGGCCGGCGCCGAGAGATGGACGTTGCGCAGCGCCCATAGCTCTCCGTAGCGCTTGCTCAGCCCCTCGGCGCGAACGCCATCGGTCGTCGTACCGCGTACGCCTTGTTCGTACAGCATACGAACAACCTAGCAGTACACTGTACGAATGGCAAAGCCCAAGGCGGGATCTCGCGCGCCGATCTGGACCCGGCCCGCTCCCGGTACGCGCCAGCCCAAGCTGACCCGCGAGCGCATCGCCGAGGTCGCGCTCGCGATCGCCGACGGCGAGGGCTTCGCCGAGGTCTCGATGCGGCGGATCGCCCTCGAGCTCGGGGTCGGCACGATGACGCTCTACTACTACGTCAAGACCAAGGACGACCTGCACGCGCTGATCGACGACGAGATCAGCGGCCAGATGATCCTCGCCGACGACGAGCTGCCGCGCGGCTGGCGCGCCGGCCTGATCGCGATCGCGCACCGGACACGCGACGTGTTCGTCCGCCACCCGTGGGCGCTGCGGCTGCTGCCGGGCGCGCGGGTCGGCCCCAACCATATGCAGCACATCGAGCAGTCGCTCGCCGTGGTCGAGGACGCACCGGTCGACACCCAGGGCAAGCTGCGCATGCTGTCGATCGTCGACGACTACGTGTTCGGCCACGTGCTGCGCGCGACCGAGACCGTGTCGCACCCGGGCGATCAGCGGGTGATGAAGCTGGTCGCCGACTTCTTCGACGAGCAAATCGGCACCGGCCGGTATCCCCACATCGAGGCCATGCTCGACGGCAAGGACACGTTCTCGGCGTTCGGCCAGTTCGCGCAATGGATGACCGAGGACGTGCGGTTCGAGCTCGGCCTGAGCTCGATCCTCGACGGATTCGAGGGCAAGATGGCCGCGGGCCCGACGGCGCTGTCCACCGACCTGCCCGCCGAGCGCAGGCCCGCCGCGCTCGCCGCCGCCAGGCCGCCGCGCGCCCGCGCCAAGCGGCCGGCCCGCGCCCGGTGATATCGTGCGCGGGTGACCACCGAGCTCGCCCGCGCCGCGTTCCAGCGCTTCGTCGCCGCGCTCAACCGCGCGCGCGACCCGGCGGCGCTGCACGCGGCGGTCACCGACGACGCGGTCGTCGAGCGCTGCGCGCCGGGTACGCGCGCGGCGCCCGGCGCGGTGCTGCAGACGTTCGCCGGCCTCGGTGCCGTCGCGCCGTGGGTCGAGCTGACGCCGGCGGCGGTGACGTTCGCGCTCGCGGGCGAGCCGCACCCGGACGGCGACCGCTGGCAGATCGAGTACGCGCTGTCGGCCGGCGAGTTCCACAACGGCGGGATCTGGCGCGCCCGGCTCGCCGCCGACGGCCGGATCGCCGAGCTCCGGCACCAGCCATTCGCCCTGGACGGCGCCGAGCCGCACGGCCACGCGGATCACGCGCACGAGACGCGGTAGAACCACGGCGTGCCGCTCGTCGTCTATCACTATCCAAGCTGCTCGACCTGCAAGAAGGCGCTGGCCTGGCTGCGCGCCAACCACGTCGACCACGAGCCGGTCGACATCGTGAAGCAGCCGCCGTCGGCGCAGGTGCTCGCCCGCGCGGCCGAGCTGGCCGGCGTGCCGACCCGCAAGCTGTTCAACGTCGCCGGCGAGTCGTACCGGGCCGGCGGGTTCAAGGACCGGCTGCCGGCGATGACCGACGCGCAGGCCCACGCCGCGCTCGCCGCCGACGGCAAGCTGATCAAGCGGCCGCTCGCGATCGGCGACGGGGTCGCGCTGGTCGGCTTCGACGAGGCGGCGTGGCGCGCCGCGCTAGCGCACTGACGAGGCGCGAGCCGACGAGGTGGTGTTGGCGCTCGCGTGCGCGAGCGCGTCGGCGATCATCTTGTCCTGCTCCTCGGTCGACTTCCAGCGCTCCTGGACCTCGGGCGCCAGGGTATCGACCGGATCGAAGTACAGGAAGAAGCCCGGCTTGACCGACGGGGCCGAGAACACCGAGATGCCGGTGTCCCGGTCGTAGTGCTCGAAGCTGTGCGCGACGCGCTTGCCGCCACCGCCGGGCGCGTCGACGACGAACGTCGGGGTGTGGAAGCCGGCCGTGGTGCCGCGGACGGCCTTCTCGATGTCGAGGGCGGTCTGCAGCGTGGTCCGCAGGTCCTCGACGCCCTTCACCAGGTCGTGGACGTAAACGTAATACGGGTGGACCTGGCAGTGGCCGAGCCGCTTGACCAGCAGCTGCATCGTCGCGATCGAGTCGTTGACGCCGCGCTGCAGCACCGACTGGTTGCGGACGATGATGCCGCGCTCGAACACGCCGTCGAGCGCGCGCTTGGTGATCGCGGTGATCTCGTTCGGGTGGTTGAAGTGGGTGTTGAGGACGACCTCCTTGTGCAGCTTGCGGCCGCGCTCGACGACGTGGGTCAGCGCGTCGACCCACTCGGTGTCGGTGATGAGCTTCATCGGCATCACCGCCGGACCCTTGGTCGCGAACCGGATGCGGCGGATGTTCGGCAGCTCGAGCAGGCGGTTGCCGATCAGCGTGATCTGCCGGGCCTTGAGCTGGTAGCTGTCGCCGCCCGACACGACGATGTCCTCGAGCTCGGGGCGCTCGGAGATGTAGCGGAACGCGCGCTCCCAGCGCTCCTCGGTCGCCTTGAGCGAGACCTTCTCGACCTCGGAGGTGTCCACGCCGACGGCGTAGCTGCGGGTGCAGAACCGGCAGTACACCGGGCAGGTGTCGAGCGCGAGGAACAGCGCCTTGTCGGGATAGCGGTGGGTCAGCCCCGGCACCGGCGCGTCCGCCTGCTCGTGCAGCGAGTCGAGCGTGAGCTTGGGGTGATCGGGGAACAGCCGCGACGCGAGCGGCACGAACTGACGACGCAGCGGATCGTTGTACGCGTCGGCCCAGTCGATCAGCGACAGCAGATACGGCGACACCCGGATCGACATCGGCGCCAGCTGGAAGCCGCGCGACACGTCGTCGTAGAACGACTGCGGCACGAGATCCTGCACCGTCTGCAGCAGCTTCTGCGGATTGGTGATCGAGTTCTTGGCCTGCCAGTTGTGGTCGAGGAACGTGGCCTCGTCGACCTGGCGGTACGCCGGGATCTTCTGCCAGAACGCGCCGTCGAGCAGCTGGCGGTGGAACAGCGTCGACGGGTCGATCGTCGGCTTGATGTGCTTGATCGGGGTCGGCAGAACGGCCTCGTCGCGGCCGAGCATCTTGAGCTGGGTGTCCATGGGTCCTCGCAGGAACGTCGTGAAAGCGGCTGAAAAAACGCGGGCGTGCTTGCTCAGCCGCAGACGTCTGGTTGGTGCGGGACGGACCCCAGGTACCACATCGTCACATCGATAACATTTTATCCGCCGGTGGCCAACGCGTATCGGCAAAACAGCCCATGGCGGCAGGTGCCCCGGCCTGCGCATGGTGCGGGCATGCGAATCCTGTCTCGCGTTTGTTGTCTGGCCGCGGTCGCGGCCGTGACCGGCTGTGCCACCGGGAACCCCGGCCTGCGGATCGACGCACCGCCGCACGCGGCGGCAGCGGCCGACGTCGATCGCGCCGACGTGACCTTCGCCGGGCGCGACGGGATCCAGCTGTACGGCCAGCGCTGGCGGCCGCGGACCGGCGCGCCGCGCGGGCTCGTGGTCATCCACCACGGGCTCGCCGATCACTCGGATCGCTATGCGGGTTTTGCCGAACGCCTGGTCGGCGCGGGCTATGCGGTGTGGGCGCTCGACATGCGCGGCCACGGCCGCTCGGCGGGGGAGCGCCAGG
>DASWOO010000633.1:0-1901 GCA_036404335.1 Kofleriaceae bacterium | reverse complement strand
GCTCGAGCGGCTGATGCCGGATCTGCGATCGCACGTCGTGACCCGGCGGTGGATCACGCCGCGCACGTTCCGCGACGAGCTGCGCTCGTACCAGGGCTCGGCGTTCTCGTGCGCGCCCAAGCTGACCCAGTCGGCGTACTTCCGGCCGCACAACCGCAGCGATCAGATCCCGAACCTGTACCTCGTCGGCGCCGGCACCCATCCGGGCGCCGGGGTGCCGGGCGTGATCAATTCGGCCAAGGCCACGGACGCGCTGATCGCCCGGGACTTCGGGAGCTCGATCCCGTGATCGCCGCGATGGACGCGCGCGCGGTGGCGGACTGCCACCAGACGATCGCCGCCGGCTCGAAGAGCTTCGCGCTGGCGAACCGGCTGCTGTCGCCGCTGCTGGCCGACCGCGCGGCCGTGCTGTACACGTGGTGCCGCCGCGCCGACGACGCGGTCGATCTGGCCCCGGCGGCCGACGCCGATCGCCAGGTCGCGCGGCTGCGCGGCGAGCTCGCGCGCTGCTACGGCGCCGACCCGATGACCGATCCGACGCTGGCGGCGCTGCAGGCCGTGATCCGCGAGACCGGCTTGCCGCGCGCGTATCCCGAGGCGTTGCTCGACGGCCTGGCGATGGACGCCGCCGGCGCCGGCTACGCGACGCTCGACGAGCTATACCTGTACTGCTATCGCGTGGCCGGCGTCGTCGGCCTGATGATGAGCCACGTGTTCGGCGTGCGCGACGACCGCGCGCTGCGCCAGGCGGTGCACCTGGGCCTCGCGATGCAGCTGACCAACGTGTGCCGCGACGTCGCCGAGGACTGGGAGCGCGGCCGGCTGTACCTGCCCGACGACCGGCTCGCCGCGCACGGCGCGCCCGGCCTGCGCCAGCGGCTCGGCCAGCCCGTCTCGGCCCTGCCGCGCCAGGCGATCGCCGGCGCGGTGCGCGAGCTCCTGGCGATCGCCGACCGGCTGTATCGCAGCGGCGGCGGCGGCATCCCCGCGCTGCCGTGGCGCGCCGGGCTCGCCGTCCGCGCCGCCCGCGCGATCTACGCCCGGATCGGCGCCGAGCTCCGCCGCCGCGGCTGCGACCCGCTCGCCGGCCGCGCCGTGGTCCCGACCTGGCGCAAGCTCGTGCTCGCGGCCACGGCGTTCCTCCACCAGCTCGTCCGCGCGCCGGGCGCGCTGCTGTCCACCCTGCGGGGCCGGCGCGCGCGGCCGCCGCGCGTGATCGTGAGGTTCCCCGATGACGTCGCTCCGATCTGACCCCCCCGCGGACCACTCGGCGGACACCTCGTCGAGCTTCCTGACCGAGCTCGCGACCTACGTCGGCCGGGTCCGCCAGTTCCGGCGCCACGACTGGCTGGTCTACGTCGCGTGGGTCGCGACGATCGCCGGGCTCGCGGTATCGACGTCGGCGTTCGTGTGGATCGGCGCGCACCACGGCGCGCGGTTCCCCGCCGAGGCCTATCTCGTGCCGATCGGCGCGGCGACCTTCACCATCGCGATCGCGATCGACACGATCGGCCACCGCACCGTGTATCGCGAGGTCATCCGCGGCGGCGAG
Source organism: Kofleriaceae bacterium (assembly GCA_036404335.1). Classification (GTDB taxonomy): domain Bacteria; phylum Myxococcota_A; class Polyangia; order Haliangiales; family Haliangiaceae; genus JABFXX01. The sequence goes on along the minus strand of DASWOO010000633.1, from coordinate 349 downwards.
CAGCTGGTCCACCACATCACGATCGCGTGCGGCGTCGCCAGCGTGCTCCTGGTCGTGCTCGCCTACGGCCACCCGGCCGCGGTGATCCCCGGCCTGGTGTTCACCGCGCTGTCGGTGATCTACAGCCTGATCGACGAGGCGTTCCACTGGCGGCGCTACGTGCGCGCCGGCGCCGACCGGGTCGAGATGTGGAGCCACGTCCTGATCTTCATCGGCCACCTGACGATGATCGTCGCGTGGTGGCGCTGGTACGATCTCGGCTACGCCGGGGTCGCCGAGACCTTGCGGGCGATGGGCTGGGGCATGGGATGATGGCGGGGTTGTCGCACGCACCACCAGGCCAGTACTC
>DASWOO010000632.1:0-2040 GCA_036404335.1 Kofleriaceae bacterium | reverse complement strand
GGGGCCGGGCGTGGAGAACGCCGGCGTCGTGATCGCCGGGCCGGGCGTGGAGTCGACATCGATGACGATCGGGAAGCCCGGATCGAGCGCGAGCGGCGCGCGGGCCGCATCGATCGCCAGGGCGTCGATGCCGGGCGCCGGCTCGAGATCGAAGCCGACCCGACCGCAGCCGGCCGCGAGCACGCACGCGAGCGCGACGGCGATGTGCACGCGCCGAGAGTAACCCAGTCCGCGGGATGAGAACCGGTGGTTCTCACCGGGACCCGCCAGGTCTCGCTGGCAACTCCGCTCGCCGGCCGTGAATCCGCGTCTCCGGGGATCCTCGGCCGCGAATGACGCGGCACATCCGTTGCTGTGGTGAGCCGCATGCTCACTCCCTCTCGCTTCTTGTTGCTCGCCGGCGCGCTCGCCGCGTGCGCTGGCCACGACGACGCTCATCCCGAGCTCGGCAGCCTCGCCGCCAGCGGCAGCCACCTGCTGCCCGCCGGCTACCTCAGCACGCGCGGCAGCCAGATCGTCGACGAGCACGGCACGCCGGTGCGGCTCGCGTGCGCGGGTTACGTCGCGCCGGTCGACATCGAGGCCGATCTGAACGGCATGGTCGCCGCGGGCTTCAACTGCCTGCGCTACCCGTGGTTCAACGGCACGATGGCGTCGGACCTCGCCAACGTCGACGCGATCGTCGCCACCGCGAGCCGGCTCGGCCTCAAGGTCATCCTCGATCACCACGGCGACGAGGTCCCCGGACCCAGCAACGGCTGGCTGCCGTTCCCGTGCAACGGCCTGCCGTTCGATCAGGGCGACGGCACCAATGGCACCGACGGCTGCGGCGATCAGGGCACCGTGAGCCGCGACCGCTTCGTCCAGGACTGGGTGACGTTCGCCGGCCGCTACGCGAACAACCCGACGGTGATCGGCGTCGATCTCACCAACGAGCCGCACCTCGCGCCCAGCTTCTGGGCGGACAACCCCGGCGGCGCGACCTGGGCCGACGGCGCGGCGACCGATATCCGCCAGATCTACTCCGATGCGGGCAAGCAGATCCAGGCGGTCAATCCGGGACTGCTGATCATCTGCGAAGGGCCATTTGCGTTCACCGGCACCCTGTACGACGGCCAGCAGACGGTGATCGGCGGCGAGGCCGACCTGTCGCTCGCGGCCTCGAACCCGGTCACGGTCGACGTGCCGAACAAGGTCGTGTACTCGGTGCACCACTATCCATCATCGATCGGCGGCGCGGGGATCGACAGCGGGCCGACCGCGATCCAGAGCATGAACCAGTCGTGGGGCTACCTGGTGTCGCAGCGCATCGCGCCGGTGTGGGTCGGCGAGCTCGGCGCGTCGCTCGACGGCGCGGGCCCCGACAGCGCGGGCGACAAGCTGGCCGACGAGCAGGCATGGGCGGCCACGCTGGTGGACTATCTCAATGGCAAGGATGGCGATCAGGGCGGCCCGACGTTCAGCGGCGACGAGCAGGGCGTGGGCACCGACTGGTGGGCGTGGGGCTACCAGCCCGGCCAGGAGCCCGACGGCACGATCGGCGACGACGGCCAGCTGCGCCCGCAGCAGTACGAGGTCTACAGCCAGCTGCAGTACACCGCGTCGGCCGGCTGCGAGGTGTCGGCGGATCACGCGACGGTGACGAGCGCCGGCCCGACGCTGTGCGACGCCGCCGGCAACCAGTGGGCGATCGCCGGTGATGGCACGATGACCGAGAACGGCCAGAACGTGCTGTACAGCGCGAACGTCATCGAGCTGGCGTACGTCGACGGCGTGATCTGGCAGGAGAACGCCAGCCAGCTGTGGTGGTCGTTCGTCGACGGCGGCTGGGCCCCGGCGAGCGGCACACCGAACGCGCCGCTGTGAGCGATCCGTTGCATGGACGATCGCGCGCCTGAACGTCAGGACTTCAGGATCACCATGTCCTCGAGGACCAGGACGTCGAGGCCGCTCGTGAAGAACACGGCGAGCGCGTCCTCCACCGAGTGGATGATCGGCTTGCCCATGACGTTGAAGCTCGTGTTGAGCAGCAGCGGGATC
>DASWOO010000631.1:0-3287 GCA_036404335.1 Kofleriaceae bacterium | reverse complement strand
GGTGTCGACGTCGCGGACCACGCCGGGGTCGTCGACCTCGACCGCCCGGACGCGCGCCGCGCGCAGCACGCCGCGCGCGCCGTCGGCCGCCGTGCCGCACGCCGCCAGCGCCGGCCACAGGCTGCGCGCGCACAGCGGCGGATGGCCGCCGGCGCCGCGGTGGCGCGGCTGGACGACGTCGACGTCGACGTCGGCGGCCGCGGCCAGCTGGCGCAGGGTCGCCGCGCGCACCGCCGGATGGTCGACCGGCCACAGCCAGGCCCAGCCCAGCGCCGGCGCGCGCGCGGCCAGCGCGGCGAAGCCGATCGCGATCGAGCTGGCCATGCCGCGCCCGGGCGCCGGGTTCTCGGCGACGCCCAGCCCGAGCTCGGCCGCGTGGGCCGCGACCGCGTCGCCAAACGGTGGCCCGACCACGACGATCACCGCGCCGAGGTCCGCCGCCGCCCGCGCCGTCGCCGCGATCGTCGCCAGGTAGCTCACGTCGCCGCGCGGCAGCAGCGCCTTGGCCACGCCGCCCAGCCGCCGCCCTGCCCCGGCCGCGACGATCACCGCCCCGAGGCTGATCCCGGGCGCGGTCACGGCGCGCCCTCGCGGATCCGGACCGGCGACCAGTCGATCGCGTGGGTCTCGCCGCGCCGGCGCAGCGCGATCAGCTCCGCCGCGATCGCGACGGCGATCTCCTCGGGGCTCTCGGCCCCGAGGTTGAGCCCGATCGGCGCGTGCAGCCGCGCCCAGCGCGCCTGGCCGGCATCGCCGTCGAGCAGCCCCCGCACGGTCAAGCGCTTGCGGAACCGACCGACCTTGCCGCGGCTGCCGATCATCCCGAGGTAACCGATGTCGTCGTTGCCGATCAGCTGCTCGAGCAGGCGCAGGTCGATCGCGTGGTCGCGGGTCACGATCAGCACGCGGTCGTCGACGGTGAACCCGCCGAGCCGGCGCTCGACCTCGTACGAGTCGAACGACTCGATCACCTCGCTCGCCCACGGCACCGGCTGGTCGGTGGCGCCGGTCTCGCCGTCGTCGCACGCGACCACGCTGAAGCCCAGACCGGCCAGGAGCGGCCCCAGGTTCCGCGCGACGTGACCCAGGCCGAACACGATCACCCGCTCGGCGGCGCCCAGCCGGTCGAGCAGCACGCCGTCGCGCAGCTCCGGGTGGTGCGGCCGCGGGTCGCCTGGCCGCGGCGCGCGGACCGCGAGCCGCCCACCGTCGACCGGCGTCTCCAGGACCTTGGGCGCCCGGTCCGCGGTCAGCGCGAGCAGCGCGTCGCGCGAGCCGGCCACCGGGGTCAGCACGACCTCCATCGCCCCGCCGCAGCACATCGCCAGGTCGCGCACCAGGTGCTGCCGCACCACCCGCGGCGCCGCCCCGCAGGCGACCTCGCGCGACGCGCTGACCACCAGCTGCTCGATTTTGCCGCCGCCGACGGTCCCCGACTGCTCGCCGTCCTCGGCGATCGCCATCCGCGCGCCCAGGTGGCGCGGCGTCGAGCCGTGCGCGCCGATCACGCAGGCGACGACCACCCCGCGCCCACCATCGAGCGCGCGCAACGCCCAGGTGAACACGTCCGGCCTCGGCATCGAAACGCTACTATGCCACGGCGCCGCGGCTACGACTTCGGCAGGCTCATCACGTGCGCGATCAGCTCGCGCAGCCCGGCCCCCTCGGGCCGCTCGGTCAAGAATGCCGGCTTGAACGTCAGGTCGTCCCACCACGCCTTGACGTTGGCGACGCCGACCGAGGTCGGAAACCCGCCGAACATCGGCGCGTCGTTGAGCGCGTCTCCGACGAACACGTACGGCGACAGGTCGTTGGCGTCGCCGCCGAGCAGCTGGCGCACCACGGTCATGCACGCCGACAGCTTGTCGAAGTGCGGCGGCCCGAAGTTGACGTGCACGCTCGACCGGACCGCGGTGAACCCGGCTTTGCGCAGCATGTGGACCGCGATCTCCGCGTCGTCCTTGGTCAGCTGGACTTCCTCGTTCCAGTCGATGGCCAGGTCGACCTCGCGGTACTTCGAATCGCTCGACAGCCGCGCGCCCGGCACCTTGGACATGACCTCGACGGCGGCGTCGTTCATCCGCCGCCGCCACTCCGGAAGGCTGGCCTGCGGCACGCCGTACAGCTTCTTCTGCAGGCGCCCCTCGCGGACGAAGGTCACGCCGCCGTTCTCGGTGACGACCGCGAGCACCGGCATCATTTTCATGAACGCCTGGCCCCAGCCGGCGGGCCGCCCGGTCACCATGATGATCGGGATGCCGGACGCGTGCAGCGCCTCGAGCGCCTCGTAGGTCGCAGCGTCGATCCGCTCGCCGGTGGTCATCGTGCCATCGACATCGGAGAACAGCGCGCGCACCGGACCGCGCAGATCGGACAGCGGACGACTCATGTGGCGGGTTCTTAATGCGATCCGGGCTTGCTGTCCACCCCACGGGACAGCTGGGACCACATGAAGATCGCCTTCACGCGATCAGGCGGAGCCCGATCTCGTCGCTGCCGGAGGCCATCGCCGGGACGGCGCTGACCGGGAGGCGCATCGACCGCTCGCGCTGGCGGCTCAGCCAGTCCTCGAGGTCGTTCGTGTTCAGGCGGACAATTCCGCCGACTTTGAACACGGGCAGTGGATCGCCGGCACGGCGCGCCATGTACCTACACCAACGCTCCGACCGCCCCAGCGCCGTCGCGATTCCCTTCCACGTTTCCACAAAGTTCGACATGCCGTTTCCTCCGGTCGAACGCTTTTGCAGAGGCTATGCCGGGCGTTGGCGTAGACCGTAACCACGCGATTCGACTAGGACGGACCAGCTCGCTACCTATTCAACGTCGATCGGCGACCAACGATTCATCACAGTGACCGACGCAAGATCTGACACAGGTGTCGTGCGGCAAACTCGATCCCGGGGTGTTCCACGCGGCAATCAGCGGTACACCAGGGCAGCAAACCCCTGAAGATAACTGGGATCGTTGACACGGACGGCTGTACCGCGTCACGCCCGCCACACTTCGGGCGTCGGTGTGATGGCTGGCGACGGTCGCGTGTGCCCAGTATCCTTGGTGCACATGCGCAGAGTTGTGCGGCGGTGCGCCGCCATTGGGGTGCTCGCGTGGGCCGCGGTCGCGCACGCCGGACCCACCGAGATCTATCCGGTGTCGAAGGTCCATCGCGGCCAGACCGGCTATGGCCTGACGACGTTCTCCGGCACCACGCCCGAGCGGTTCACGTTCGAGGTCGTCTCGGTGGTGCACAACTTCCTGCCCAAGCAGGACATCATCCTGGTCAAGTCCGA
>DASWOO010000630.1:0-4150 GCA_036404335.1 Kofleriaceae bacterium | reverse complement strand
CGCTGCAGACGAGCTTCTTCCTCGACGACCTCACCCTGCAGTGAGCGCGTGACGGCTCCGCGGGCAGGGCACCGAGCCTCCCGCGGCGGCCCGATGCACGGAAGATGACGAGGGGCTGTTCCTGGACAAGGAGCAGCCCCTGCTTGCGTGGTGCGCGAACCTCGGATCCGGCGCGCGGTTACCCAGCTTGTCGGGTAGGCGCGATGCGCCGAGCATAATCTTGCACCGTGGCGCCGTGCTCCTCATTGCAAAGGTGAGCGCCGGCCGGCTGACCGCGATCTTTGCTGGGGTATTTGCGCCCCTGACCTCTACGACCGCGGGGTTCCGGGCGATGCCTTGTGGGTATTCGCTCGGAAGGTCACAGGTCATGAATTGTCTCAAGAGTGTCGGCGCGCTCGGCGCCGTTCTGATCGGCGCCGCGACGGGCTGCGCTGTCGACGCGGACGAGCCGGCGACGGGCACCGCGTCGAGCCAGATCCAGGTCGCGGTCCCGGCGAGCCCCGGCGATGTCACGGCGATCCACGTCGTGGTGACCGGCGCCGACTTCTCCGGATCGGTCGATGGCGACCTGGTCAAGCAGCCGGACAGCTCGTGGCTCGGCACCGTGCTCGACGTGCCGCCGGGGGCGGGCCGCACGGTGACCGCCGAGGGCTTCGACATCGGCCTGAACAACACCTTCGAGGGCGTGGCCGGCAACGTGACCGTGGCCGCGGGCAAGCTGCTGAACCTGGCGGTGACGATGAAGCCGCGCTCGACCGGGCCCTATGCCGGCGTCAACACGCCGCCGCACTTCGTCGCGTTGCTCCACCCAGAGGCGATCCTGTCGACCGGAACGGCGGCGCTGTCCGCGACCGCCGACGATCCCGATGCGAATACCCAGCTGACGTACAGCTGGAGCGTGCTGCAGGGCGGTGGCGCGGTGTCCGACGACCTGATGGTCAACCAGACGCCGGGCATGGCCGTGTCCACGGTGTACACGCCGGTGTCCGGCTTCACCGGCTTCGCGGTGCTCCAGGTGCAGGTCGACGATGGCCTGTCGACCACGATGACGACGCTGCCGATCGCGATCGGCGCCAGCGTGCTGCCGGTGCTGACGGTGGCCGCCAAGTAGACGTAGAATCCAGCGCGGATGACGAAGACCGCGCCGAAGCAGGACCTGACGCCGTCGCAGCGGATCGACGGGCGGATCGCAGAGCTCGGGGACTGGCGCGGCGCGCTGCTCGGCCGGCTGCGCGCGCTGATCAAGGAAGCGGCGCCAGACGTCGAGGAGACGTGGAAGTGGCGCGGCGTGCCGGTGTGGGAGCACGGCGGGATCGTGACGACCGGCGAGACGTACAAGGAAGTCGTCAAGCTGACGTTCGCCAAGGGCGCGGCGCTGCCGGATCCGTCGAAGCTGTTCAACGCGAGCCTCGATGGCAACACGCGGCGGGCGATCGACTTCCGCGAGGGCGACAAGGTCAACGATAAGGCGCTCAAGGCGCTGGTGCGCGCGGCGGTGGCGCCGAACGCCGCGAAGACCAAGGCCAAGCCCAGGCCTGCGCCCAAGCCCAAGCGCTGATCGCCTACATCAGCTTGTCGAGCGTGATCGGCAGCTCGCGGATCCGCTTGCCGGTCGCGTGGTACACGGCGTTGGCGATCGCCGCCGCGCAGCCGGTGATGCCGATCTCGCCGACGCCGCGCGCGCCCAGCGGCGCGTGGACATCGGGGATGTCGCCGCACAGGATGTCGATCACCGGGACATCGAGGTGGACCGGCACGTGGTAATCAGCGAGCGAGGCATTGGCGATCCGCCCGGTGCGCTCGTCGAACTGGGTCGCCTCGGTCAGCGCCATGCCGATGCCCATGATGATGCCGCCGCGCAGCTGGCTGTGCGCCGTCTTGGGGTTGATCACGCGGCCGACGTCGAACGAGCCGAGCCAGCGATCGACGCGGACCTCGCCGGTGTCGGCGTGGACCCGGACCTCGCAGAACTGCGCGCCGTACGAGTGCATCGAGTACTTGAGCATCTCGCGCGGCTGCGGCATCGCGCCGTCGGCCACCAGCTCGTTGCGGCCGAGGTGCGCGAGCATCGCGGCGTAGGTCTCGCCGCGGCCGTCGCGCCGGAACAGGCCGCCGTCGCGCGCGACGAGCTCGTCGAGCTTGGCCCGGGCCAGCGGCGAGCCCGGCCGCAGCTGGTGCAGCAGCTCGGCGTGCAGGTGCTCGCACGCCGCGCGCACCGCCGCGGAGATGCTCGCGGTCTGCGACGAGCCGCCCGCGGTCGAGCAATCGGGCAGCGACGAGTCGCCGTACTCGAACTCGACCTGCTCGACCGGCAGGCCCAGGCGATCCGCCGCCTGCTGGCGCTGCGCGGTCGCCGTGCCCATGCCCATCTCGTGCGCCGCGGTCTGGACCACGGCGCTGCCGTCGATCCGCAGCCGGATCCGCGCGGTGCACGGCATCATCTGGAACGGATAGGTCGCGGTCGCCACGCCCTGCCCGACCCACCATGGCCCGCGGCGCTGCGCCCGGGGCGCACGCGGCCGGTTCTCCCAGCCGAACGCCGTCGCGCCGCGGCGATACGCGGCGACCAGGTTGCGGCTCGAGAACGCGTGGCCGGTGGTCGGATCGCGGTCGGGCTCGTTGCGCCGGCGCAGCTCGATCGGATCGAGGTCCAGGGCGTACGCCAGCTCGTCGATCGCCGACTCGATCGCGAACGAGCCGACCGACTCGCCGGGCGCGCGCATCGGCGCGTTGGCCACGGTGTCGAGCGCGACCACCCGCTGGCCGATCTCGTAGGCCTGGGTCGCGTACAGGTGGCGCGCGGGAAACGAGAACTGCTCGGGGAACAGGCCATCGGGATCCGACGGCGTGGTGCCGGTGTGGATCAGCGAGTGGAACCTGCCATCGCGGCCGGCGCCGAGCGCGACGCGCTGCTCGGTCATCGTCCGGCCGCCGACGCTGCGGAACACGCCTTCGCGGCTCAGCACCAGCTTGACCGGGCGCTGCACCAGCTTGGCCGCCGCCGCCGCGAGCACGGTGTGGTCCCACAGCAGGCCCTTGCCGCCGAAGCCACCGCCGACGAACTTGGCGATGACCCGGACGCCGGCGGGCTCGAGGCCGAACACCGCGGCCAGGGTGTTGCGCACCCAGCTGATGCTCTGGGTCGCGTCGTGGATCTCGAGCGCCTGGTCACCGAGCCACCGCGCGATCGTGACGTGCAGCTCGATCGCGTTGTGGTTGTAGCGCGGGGTGCGATAGGTCGCGTCGACCTGCACCGGCGACTCGCGCAGCACGCGCGCGGCGTCGTGGTGCGCGATGTGGCCCGGCTCGCCGAACATCTCGGGCACCGGCTTGGCCGCGGGCTTGCGCTCGTCGAACGACAGCGCCGCGGGCAGCGCCGCATACGTGACCTCGACCAGGTGCGCCGCGTGATCGGCCTGCTCCTGCGAGGTGGCGATGACGACGGCGACCGGCTGGCCGTTCCAGCAGACGTTGGCGTCCTGCATCACCGGCCGGGTCCGCGCCGCGGCCGTGCCCGCGCTCATGCTGAACGCCGGCGGCGTGGTCATGCGCGGCGCGTTCTCGTGGGTCATGACCGCGAGCACGCCGGTCGCGGCCCGTGCGGCGGCGCTGTCGATCCCGGTGATGGTGCCGCGCGCGATCGTGCTGTGCACGACCGACGCGTAGACCATGCCGTCGAACGCGAGGTCGCCCGAGAACTCGGCCTCGCCGCGCACCTTGCGCACGCCGTCGACGCGCACCATCGGCTTGCCGACCGCGCGGCGATGCTCGATCAACGGGTCGGCCGGGCGATCCGGCGTCACCCGGGCGACGAAGCTGCCGATCGCCATGCCGATCTTTTCCTTGAGGCTCATCGCGATACTCCCGCGAGCTCGGCCAGCGCGCCGACGATCACGCGCCGGGCGAGCTCGATCTTGAACTGGTTGTGACCGTGGCTGACCGCCGACGCGAGCTCGACCTCGGCGGCCTGGCGGAACCGCGCTTCGCTCGCCGGCTGGCCGCGCACGATCTCCTCGGCGGCGCGAGCGCGCCACGGGATCGTCCCGACGCCGCCCAGCGCGATCCGGACGTCGCGGATCGCGCGATCCTCGGTGAGCTCGATCGACGCCGCGATCGACACCAGCGCGAACGCGTAGCTCGCGCGGTCGCG
>DASWOO010000629.1:0-2155 GCA_036404335.1 Kofleriaceae bacterium | reverse complement strand
GCGCCGGACACGCGCGGGCGGACCACCGAGTTGGTCTCATCGGTGCACAGCACCTGGTAGTACGCGATGTCGGTGTTGCGGCTGGCCGGCACCGTCCACTTGAGGTTGATCGACTCGTCGCTCGGCAGCGCCTCGAGATCGTCCGGCAGCGGCGGCGGATAGGTATCGACGCCGCTCGACTGCGTGCCCGAGTCGGTGCTCAGCGTGCCGATGTTCTGGTCGATGGCGACGTCGAAGATGCTCGTGTTGTTGGTGGTGCTGAACAGGAGCCACAGCGGCACGTTGGTCTCGAGCTGCTGGCAGCGCGCCGCGTTCGGATCGTCGGGGTTCGCGATCGGCGCCTCGCGCTCGTCGTTGGTGTAGCCGTTGACGAGGTCGTACAGGTTGAAGGTCTCGGTCGCGCCGTGCGGGCCGGCGAACAGGTTATTGTCGATGTCGGACAGCCCGGCGTAGTCCAGCGGCTTGCAGGTCGTGGAGGCGCCGGTGCGGCTGGTCTGGACGTTGCAACCGCTGCCGGTCCAGAACGCGACCGGATAGTGCAGCCCCGAGGCCGCGGTCTCGACCACGAGGTACGAGAACCAGCCGGCCGCCTTCGGGTTGCCCTCGCCAGGAATGTCCGTCCGGGCGCTCACCATGTGAGCGCGCGCGCAGTTGCAGCTCGCGCGGTTGAACGCGTGGCGGCGGGTGTCGCTGGTGTCGCCGCTCTCGACGAACTCCTGCTTCTCGACGTCGTAGGTCTTGAGGTGCTGGAACTGGATCGTCGCGCCGTTGGGCAGCGTGCCGGTGCTGCCGGTGTCGCTGCCATCGCCGGTCGATTGCGCGCTCGCGAGGCGACTCACGGCCAGGACGACCACCAGCACGGTCACGGAAACGAGTCGCGTCATCGGTGTGCTGCTTTGCAAGGGGAAGGCCCGGCGCCGCGGTGCGGGCGGTCCGACGGCAACTGTTGCTATCACGCGGGGATGGCCGCTTCAACAAACCCGCCGCCGCCTGCCAATCTGGCACGCGATCGCCGCGGGCGCTGTCAGCCAGACGCTAGCGCGCCGCGCGGCGGGCAGCGTCGAGCGTGGCGCCGATCTCGCTGGCGAGGATCGCGGCGCGCTGCTCGGCGGCGGGATCGATCCGGCGGCCCCACTCGGCGGCGTAGTACAGCTCGGTCAGCTCGCCGACCTGGGCCGCGACCGGGTGGCCGCGCTCGGCCAGCCGCGCCGCCAGCTCGCGCGGGGTGACCGCCGCCTCGCGCGGCGCGCCGGCCCGGGCCAGCTGGCGCGCGACCTCGTCGTAGCTCGCCGCGATCGGCGAGCGCGGCCGCGACCGGCCGCGGCCGCGCAGCATCGCCGGCAGGCTCAGGCCGCCGCGCCGCCGGCGCCACAGCACGATCCCGGCCGCGGCGGCGACGCCGAGCCCGATCGCGATCGGCCAGTGGCGCACCGCCGCGTCCTTGACCGCGATCGCCGCGCGCTTGACCACCCGCGCGCCGTGCTGCAGCCCGCCGCCGATCTGCTTGAACAGCGACAGCTGCGAGACCAGGTCGTACTCGATGACCCACTTGTTCCAGTGGAACCGCGCGGTGTCCATCAACCGGCCGAGCCGCGCGGTCCAGCCCGAGCCGCCGCGGCCGAGCGCGTCGATGTCGGCCGGCGGCGTCGGATCGACGGTGACCCAGCCGCTGCCCGGGGCGAGCCCGGGATAGTAGACCTCGTCCCACGAGTGGGCGTCGCCGGCGCGGACCGCGACGTAGCCCTGGTACTCGTTCCACTCGCCGCCGAGGAAGCCGTTGACGTTGCGGGTCGGCACCCCGACCGAGCGCGCCAGCACCGCGAACGCCGAGGCGAAGTACTCGCAGTGGCCCTGCTTGCGCTCGAACAGGAAGAAGTCGACCGGCTCCTGCTCGCCCGGATCGACGAGCACCAGGGTGTAGGTCAGGTTGGCGTTGAGCCAGCGCTTGATCGCCTCGACCTTGTCGTACTCGGTCAGCGCGCCGATCGTGATCTTGCGCGCCAGCTCGCGGGTCCGCGCCGTGATCTGGGGGGGCAGCTGCAGATACGACTAGTAGCCGGTCGGCAGCGTGCCGCTGGCGGCGCGCAGCACGTCGGGCGCGATCGGCGCGAGCTGCGACCAGATCGAGTAATGCACGGTGGCGCCGTGCTCGAGC
>DASWOO010000628.1:0-1553 GCA_036404335.1 Kofleriaceae bacterium | reverse complement strand
GGTCGGCGTCACCGCGAGCCGCATCATGCAGACGATCGGCAACGCGCCGGCGTCCGCCGGGACCCACGCCCAGGACGGCACGGTCAACGGTCACCCGTACTGCGCCGCGACCGACATCAGCGTGAGCGGGCTCAGCAACACCCAGATCAAGAACCTGCTCGCCAAGCTGTCCAAGGTCGGCTTCGCGGCGTGGTTCCGCTGGCCGGGCCACGACGGCTGGCCGTCGAGCGAGGTCCGCCACATCCACGCGGTCTACGCCAACGCCAAGATGAAGTCGTCGCTGCGCTCGCAGGTCCGGTCGTGGCTGGTCGGCCGCAACGGCCTGGTCAGCAACACGCTGTACTCGTTCTTCAAGTGGAGCTCGTCGGAGAAGGCGGTCGTCCGCGGCAAGTTCGCGCAGAGCGCGTCGGGCACCACCAACGGCGGCTCGAGCTGCTTCGTCGGCGGGCTGTACTGCGGCGGCGACAAGGTCAGCGGTGACAAGGACACGCTGTACCGCTGCACCGGCAGCGGCTCGCCCACGGTGGTCAAGCACTGCAGCAAGGGCTGCGCGGTCCACTCCGGCGACGACGACGGTTGCAAGTAAGCCTCAGCGGCCGCGCAGGCCGGCGCGGGCGAGCAGGCGGTGGAAGTGGACGCGGTCGATGCCCGCGGCGCGGGCGGCGGCGCTGACATTGTTGGCGTGGAGGACGAGCAGCTGCTCGAGGTAGCGGCGCTCGATGTGGCGCAGCCAGCGCTCGCGGACGATGCGGAGCGGCTGGCCGACGTCGATCGAGGGCTCGCCGGCGTCGGCGTCGCTGGCCTGGGCGCCGACCGGCTCCTGGTGCACGAGGCAGGCCTCGACGTAGTTGCGGAGCTCGCGGACGTTGCCCGGCCAGGCGTGGCGCAGGAGCTCGGGCAGCAGCTCGCCGCCGCGCAGCGCGGTGACGATCGGCGAGGCGGCCGGGTGCAGGTCGTCGAGCAGGCTGTGGACCAGCAGCGGCAGGTCGGCGGCGCGGTCGCGCAGCGGCGGCAAGGTCACGACCAGCACGGCGAGCCGGAAGTACAGGTCGGAGCGGAACCGCCGCGCGTTGACCTCCTGGCGCAGGTTGCGATTGGTCGCGGCGATGATCCGGACATCGACGGCGATCCGCTGGTTCGAGCCGATCCGCTGGATCTCGCGGCGCTCGATCGCGCGCAGCAGCTTGGGCTGGAGGTCGAGGCCGAGCTCGCCGAGCTCGTCGAGCAGCAGGGTGCCGCCGTGCGCGGCCTCGAACGCGCCGATCCGCTGGCCGGTCGCGCCGGTGAACGCGCCAGCCTCGAACCCGAACAGCTCGGCCTCGAGCAGGTTGGCGGGGATCGCACCGCAGTCGACCACGACGAACGGGCCGTCGCGCCGCGGGCTCTCGAGGTGGATCGACTCGGCGGCGAGGTCCTTGCCGGTGCCGCTCTCGCCCTGCAGCAGCACGGTGGCGGTGCTCGCGGCGGCGGGCTCGAGCACCGCGAACACGGCGCGCATCGCGAGCGAGCGGCCGATCAGCCGGCCGAACCGGTCGCGCGTCGACAGCGGGATC
>DASWOO010000627.1:0-4225 GCA_036404335.1 Kofleriaceae bacterium | reverse complement strand
CGCTGGCCTCGGCGTCGGACAGCTTGCGCGCTGGGGCGAGCTTGGCGTGATCGAACGCCGGCGGGCCGTCCTTGCCGTTGGACAGGCGCAGGTCGAGCCCGGGGCCGCTCGGCCTGGGCTTCGCGGGTGCGGGTGCGGGTGCGGGTGAAGGCGAGCTCGGCGGGGTGCCGGGATCCTTGTTGCCGCAGCCGAGGCCGGCGGCGAGGAGGGAGAGCAGCAGCGGCGCGAGCGCGCGGCTGTGATTCGGGGGTGAGCGATGAGCCGACAAGGAGTCCTCCACGTGCGCAGATACCCCCAACGCACCAGGTGGGACTTCGCGCTATGGGGACGGTCGCGTGTGGCGGGGGATAAGGCAAGCCCGCTGCGCAGCGGCGGGCTTGCCAGCCCTCTCAGGCCGGCACAGCTCATCGCAAATCTGCACCCGCGCCCGCAGGCCGCCCCCGCCCCCAGCCCGCCCCGCGGGGCCGTTTTTGTGGCGCCACCGGGGTCAGTTTTCCTAGCGCCTGAGCTCGCCTAACGCGGCTCAGCGCGGGTGGGCCCATGCCTGGACGCCGGCTCTCGCAGTCGAGCTGGGATGCTTGGCCCGCGAACTCTGCCCGCAGATCGCCTGCGGGGCTCGCTGCTGAGTTGCGATGATCCGTGCCGGCCTGCGAGGGCTGTCACCTCCGTCGCTAACGCGACGGAGGTGGAGGTGGATGATCCGGCCGGCACGCCAGCGCCTCGCTCTCCGGCGCCTTATCACACACGCCGCTGATCGCATGATCGCCGAATGTAACCGTGCACGCGTCACCGGCCTTGGCGCTGGCGCACGCATCGAACGCGGCCTGCGGCGGCGCGTGATGCGGCGGGTGATCATGATCCGCCCGCGCGACCGCGAACGGCAACGCAAGCATGAACATCGATGCAATGACAACCTTCATCTCAAGACTCCGTGCGCCGCGGGATGCAATCGAACAGACGGACTCCGCCGCGGCGAATACGGACTCCGTGCAACGAGATCGGGTGCAGCGCACCGGTACCGGCGAGACCGAGCAAGGCGAACGCATAGCTGCGCGAGAACCATCGCGATCGATCGCGGCGAAGCTTCACAGGAGTCTGCTTTCTTCCATCCTCGGCTCCACGGGTCGTCCTCGAACTGACTCACGTCATTCCTCGGGTTCCTCGGGCTGGCCTCGAATTGCGTGGCACCCGTGGCCTCGGACGCCGGCTTGGGTTGGCGAAGAGCCTGCGCGCCGCCGCCCGACGTTCGCGGCGGGACTGGAGGGAGAATTGCCCGCGTCCATCGTGCGGCAGCGCGCCGGCCTTCAAAACGTTTCGACCGCGCCGGCTCGTCGAGTTGTCGCTCGTAACGAACTGTCACGAACCGGCAGGGTCGCCGCGCACGGGCACGTGCGGGTCACAGCGATGCGGGGCTCGGGCGCCATGACCAGAGCTTCGGCCCGCGCTACTTCGTCGATATCTCCACGACGTGACGACATATTTCAGCCCGGGGCGTGCGCCGGTGCCGCGTTTGCGCGACGCTTCCGCCGTGCCCCTCGCCCGCAAGCTCGGCCCGCTCGACGCGACGATGATCGTCGTCAGCGGCATCATCGGCTCGGGGATCTTCATCAACCCCTACGTCGTCGCGCAGAAGGTCGAGACCCCGATCGCGATCCTCGCGGTCTGGATCGCCGGCGGGCTGATCGCGCTGTGCGGCGCGTTCGTGTTCGCCGAGCTGGCGACCGTGCTGCCGCGGGTCGGCGGCCAGTACGCGTTCCTGCGCGAGGCGTTCCACCCGCTCGCCGGCTTCCTGCACGGCTGGGCGCTGCTGTTTATCATCCAGTCGGGCGCGACCGCGGCGGTCGCCGTCGCGTGCGGCGACTACATCGAGCGGCTCGCCGGCCTGCCGGCGGGCTCGGCGCGCTCGATCGCCATCGCGATCCTCGCCGCGCTGGTCGTGTTTCACTCGTCGGGGATCAAGCCCGGCGCGGTGCTGATCAACGTGATCACAATCGGCAAGACCCTGGCGATCGCCGTGCTCGTGATCGGCGCGTTCACGCTGTCGGGGCGCGGCGGGATCACCCAGGGCCCGGCGATCGCCTCGCACCTGCACGGCTTCGGCTTTGCCTCGGCGTTCTTCGCCGGCCTGGTCCCGGCGATGTTCGCATACGGCGGCTGGCAGAACGCCAACTTCATCGTCGAGGAGGTCCGCGATCCCCAGCGCAACCTGCCGCGCGCGATCCTGTACGGCGTGGCGATCGTGATCGCGGTCTACGTGGCCGCCAACGTCGCCTACGTCCACGTGCTCGGCGCGACGGCGCTCGCCGCGAGCCACACGCCGGCCGCCGATCTGGCGACCGCGATCCTCGGCAGCAAGGGCGGCGCCGCGGTCAGCGTGCTGGTCATCATCTCGACATTCGGCTTCCTCAACCTCGCGCTGATGACCGCGCCGCGGGTGTACTACGCGATGGCGCAGGACGGCCTGTTCTTCTCGGTCGTCGCCCGGGTATCGCCGCGCAGCCACGTGCCGGTCGCGGCGATCGTCACGCAGGGCGTGCTCGCGGCGGCGTTCGCGCTGTCGAACACCTACGACAGCCTGCTCGGCTACGCGGTGTTCGCCGACTGGATCTTCTTCGCGCTCGCCGGCGTCGCGCTGATGGTGTTCCGCCGGACCAAGCCCGACGCGCCGCGGCCGTTCGCCACGCCGCTGTATCCGATCGTGCCGGTGGTGTTCGTGATCTCCGGCCTGGGCATCGTCGCCAACACGTTCGTCACCGACCTGCAGAACGCGCTGATCGGCACGGCGATCCTGGCGCTCGGCGTGCCGGTGTTCTTCGCGTGGCGCGCGTGGTCGGCCCGGCGCACGGCGTCAGGGGCGATCTCCTGACCGATCGTCGAGGGCATCTCGCCGGGCGTTTTCGGTTGCCGCATGCCGCGCGGCCGAGGTAGCCATCCGCGGTGGTCGACGCCGGATCGAAGCATCTCGTCGCGACGGGCGCCGGCCCGCGGCTCGGCGGCGCGGCGCCCAGCAAGCGCCAGCAGCGGTTCAACCGGCTGATCAAGCAGGTCGCGCAGATCAAGCAGGAGCTGGGCCGCTGGGAGCGCGCGCTACCCGAGCTGCACCGCAGCCTGGGCGAGTATCGCCAGCTCGCGCCGCAGCACGCGACCGCGGTCGCCGACCTGGTGCGCCTGCTCGATCACATGCTCGGCCACCGCGGCCTGAGCTCGCGCGAGCGCGCGCTGATAAGCGAGATGTTATGCGACCTGGCGGCCGAGGCGATCGGCCAGCACGGCGGCGGCGACGAGCTCAAGGCGATCTACAATCGCCACAGCGGCGGCGACTTCGACGCCGAGGCCGCGGCCATCGAGGCCGCGCAGGCGCAGAGCATGAAGGCCTTCCTCGAGGGCGAGCTCGGCTTCGACTTCGGTGACGACGACATCGCGTCGCTCGATGACCTGCAGCGCGCGACGGCGGCCCAGGTCGACGAGGACCAGCGCGCCGAGGCCCAGCGCCAGGCGGAGACCGAGGCGCGCAAGGCCCGCCGCAAGAAGTCGCCGCGCCAGCTCGCGGCCGAGGCCCGCCGCGCGACCGAGACCGCGCAGATCGGCAAGAGCCTGCAGGAGATCTACCGCAAGCTCGTGCTGCTGCTGCACCCCGATCACGAGCGCGACCCCGCCGAGCGCGCGCGCAAGACCGCGCTGATGCAGCAGGTCAACGCCGCCTACGAGCGCAAGGATCTGCTGCAGCTGCTCGAGCTGCGCCTGCAGTTCGAGCAATTCGACGAGGCCCTGGCCTCGTCCATCGCCGCGGACCGGCTCGAGCACTTCATCCACCTGCTCGCCGAGCAGGTCCGCACCCTGCAAGACGAGCTCGCCGCCGTCGAGGACCCGTGGCGCGCCGGCCTCGGCAACCACCCCGGCAAGCTCACCCCGGCCGCGGTCGCCGACCACCTGCGCTCCGACCTCGCCAGCCTCACCGGCGCGCTCGCCGCCGTCCGCACCGACCTCGCCCGCCTCTCCGATCTCGACGAGCTCCGAGCCTGGCTCCGCGCCGCCGTCCGCGCCGCCCAGCCCCCGCCCCGCCCAGCTCGCCCACCGCGCCGCCGCTGATCCCGCCCAGCCGCCGCTGACCGCTCCAGCCGCCGCTGACCCCGCCCAGCCGCCGCTGACCGCGCCAGCCACCGCTGACCGCGCCAGCCACCGCTGACCGCGCCAGCCGCCGCTGACCCCGCCCCCGCGGCTGACC
>DASWOO010000626.1:0-8977 GCA_036404335.1 Kofleriaceae bacterium | reverse complement strand
CTGACCAACCTGCTCGAGAACGCGGTCCACGCCGCGGGGCCGACGGGCTGGATCGCGGTCCGGACCGTCGCGGCGGGCGCGCAGCGGATCGCGATCGAGGTGTCGGACAGCGGCGGCGGCGTGCCGGTCGCGCTGCGCGACAAGGTGTTCGAGCCGTTCTTCACGACCAAGCCGCCGGGAATCGGCACCGGATTAGGCCTGTCTCTCGCTCGCGACATCATCCATCGCCATAGCGGTCTGCTGGAGATCCGCGAGCGTGGCGACCGAGCGTGCTTCGTGGTCGAGCTTCCGAACTATTCGCCGTCCGATCGCGCATCGGCATCGAGTACGATGCGCGCCTCCGCTCCCCTGAAGCCGTGACCCACATGACCGCGCCATCCACGCCCGTGCGCACCGGCCCGCTCGTCCTCTACGTCGACGACGAGCGCGGCAATCGCGTCGTGTTCGAGCAATCGCTCAGCACCGAGTTCAACGTCGTCACCGCGCAGCACGCGGCCGAGGCGCTCGACCTGCTCGCGGCGCAGGACGTCGCGGTGATCGTGTCCGACATGCTGATGCCGTCGATGTCGGGCGACGAGCTGCTGCGCGTGGTCAAGGAGAAGTACCCGCAGGTCATCCGCATGGTGGTGACCGCGTACGCCGATGTCGAGCCGATCCTGCGCGCGATCAACGAGGGCCTGGTCGCGCGCTACATCGTCAAGCCGTGGATCCGCGCCGAGCTGGTCCAGGTGCTGCGCTGGGCGATCGAGGCGTGGACGTTCAGCCGCGACTCGGCGGCGCTGCACCGGCGGCTGCTCGAGACCGAGCGGCTCGCGACCCTGGGCAGCATCGCCGGCATGCTGGTCCACGATCTCAAGCAGCCGCTGATGTCGCTGCTGGTCAACGTCGATCACCTGCGCGAGCTCGCCAACGCCTCGCCGATCCTGCGCGACGCGCTGATGACCGCGCAGATCCCGTCGTTCCAGCGCGACCGGCTGATCGAGCTGGTCGAGGATCTCGAGCCGGTCACCCAGGATCTGCGGACCAGCGGCCTGCACCTCAGCGAGCTGATCTCCGGGCTGCGCGAGCTCGGCCGGCCGCGCGACCTCAAGAACACGCCGACGACCGCCGACCCGCTGCCGATCGTCCGCCACGCGATGGCGGTGTGCCAGGAGCTCGCGATCCCGGTCCGCGCCTCGATCGGTTACGACGGCCCCGACCCGCTGCCGCGGGTCCGGATGTCGGCGACCGAGCTGACCCAGGTCCTGATCAACGTCGTCGCCAACGGCGCCCAGGCCGTCGCCGCGCGCGGCGTACCGCACGGCCGGGTCTCGATCACCGCCCGGCCGGCCGACGACATGCTCGAGCTCCAGATCCGCGACGACGGGGTCGGCATGTCGCCCGACGTCCTGTCGCGCGTCGGCACCCCGTTCTTCACCACCCGGCCCGAGGGCACCGGCCTCGGCCTCGCCCAGTGCCAGCGCCTCGTCGGCACCGTCGGCGGCCGGTTCCGTATCGAGTCCGAGCGCGGCGTCGGCACCACGGTCACGATCATCCTGCCGCTCGCGGCCTGAGCGGCTGCCCCGCGGTATCGTCCGCGGATGCTGACCAATCGCTCCGCGCCCCACGCGCGCGTCGTCCCCGTGCTGACCGTCGCCAATGTCCGGGACGCGGTCGACTGGTACGGCCGCGTGCTCGGTTTCGTCGAGCATGTCCGCATCGGCGAGGGCCACCGGGCCCAGCTCGGCCTGACCGGCGGGCCGGCCGCCGAGCTGATCGTCGCCGAGGCCAGGCCCGACAGCCGCACGCCGACCGCGCTGCGCGCGCACCAGGTCATGCTCAAGGTCGCCGACGTCGCCTCGCTTGCCGAGCGCGCCCAGGCCGCCGGCGCGACCCTCGTCCTGCCCGTGACCGATCACGAGTACGGCGAGCGTCAGGCCACGCTCGACGACCCGTTCGGCCATCAGTGGATCTTGACCGAGACCCTCGCCGACACCGCTCCCGACGCCTGGGGCGGCGAGGCCATCACGCCCCGGCGGTGATGTGCACCCGCCTTGCCCAGTTGCGGCCCCGCCTTGCCTCCGGATGCTAGCCAGAGTGCACGAGCACGCACGGCTGCTATCGGAGCTGCGGAACGGTTCGACAGCAGGATCACTCGCGAGGCGAATGAGATGCGCCGAAAAAGGCGGGAAGGCCGACGAGCCCGCCGCCCAGAGGGCAGCTGCCGGCTCGCGGCCTGATCGTGTGCGCGCTGCTTGAGGCCGGCGTGGCCGGCGGCTCGGGCAAGCATGGCTTGATGCGCGGGGCATCAGCGCCACTCGGTGCGGCACTCTTGGAAGGGTGCTGGCGTTGGAGGCCAGCCGCGCGACTACTTCTGCGTGTCGCGGTCGACGTTGGGGCGCTGCGGACGCTGCGTCGCCTTGTTGTCGTCGACGTCGCTCTGGCCGCCGGCCTGGCTGCCCGACTGACCCTGGCTGACGCGGTTGCGATCCTGGTCCTGCTCCTGATCCTGCTTGTTGCTCACCTGGCGGGAGCCGGGGTTCATGTCCTGGTCGATCTTCTGGCCAGGCGTCTTGTTCGGGTTCTTGCCCTGATCCTGGTTACCGATGCCCGGGTTGCTGACCTTCTCGGCGCCCATACCGGGCTTCTTGTTGAAGTCGTTCTGGCCCTGATTCATCTTGTTGTTGTCGCCCATGACGATGCTCCTGTTATGTGGTTAAGATGATCAGGAGTAGTGCAACGCATGTGCCCACACCTGGCGCGTCGTGGATTCGAGCGCTTGGCGGAGATCGGGGCGGATTGTCGGGGGCGCTGCGCGAAGATGACCGAGCCATCTGCGCCTGGCGCGCCGTCGGCGCACGACACGCGATCAAGGCCAGTGCCGGCGCGGGCGCCGACGACACCACCAGAGGTCAGAGCGCGCCGAGATACGCCTTGCGGATCTGATCGTCGCGCGCGAGCTCGGCCGCGGGGCCCGAGACCACCAGCGCGCCGACCTCGAGGACGTGCGCCGTGGTCGCGACGCGGAGCGCCAGGTGGGCGTTCTGCTCGACGAGCAAGATCGTCGTGCCCTCGGCGGCGATCGCCGGGATGATCTCGAAGATCCGGGCGACCAGCTGCGGCGCGAGGCCGAGCGACGGCTCGTCGAGCAGCAGCAGCCGGGGGCGGCCGAGCAAGGCGCGCGCGATCGCCAGCATCTGCTGCTCGCCGCCCGACAGCGTGCCGGCGTCCTGCGCGAGCCGCTCGCGGAGCCGCGGGAACAAGCCCAGCGCGTGGTCGCGGTCGCGCGCGACGCCGGCCGGGTCGCGGCGCAGGTACGCGCCGAGCTGCAGATTCTCGTCCACCGTGAGATTGGCAAAGATGCCGCGGCCCTCGGGGACGTGCGCCAGGCCGCGCGCGGCGATCGCGTGCGCCGGCAGGCCGGTGATCGGCTCGCCCGCGAACCGGACCGAGCCGCCGCTCGCGGCCACCAGCCCCGAGATCGCGCGCAGCGTGGTCGACTTGCCCGCGCCGTTGGCGCCGACCAGCGTCGCGATCTCACCGGGCGCGACCGCGAAGCTCACCCCGCGCACCGCGTGGACGCCGCCGTAGTGCACGTCGAGCCCGGTGACCTCGAGCAGCGCCATCAGCGCCCGGCCTCGGCCCCGAGGTAGGCCTCGATCACCACCGGATCGCCCTGGATCTGCGCCGGCGCGCCCGCCGCGATCGTCACGCCATGATCGAGCACCGTGACGTGCTCGCAGATCTCCATCACCAGGCCCATGTCGTGCTCAATCAGCAGGATCGCGACGTCGAGCTCGCCCGGCAGCCGCTGGATCAGCGCGCGCATCTCGTGCTTCTCGCGCGTGTTCATGCCCGCGACCGGCTCGTCGAGCAGCAGCACGCGCGGCTCGGTCGCCAGCGCGCGGGCGAGCTCGAGCTTGCGCTGCTCGCCGTACGGCAAGCCCTGGGCCGGCTCGTCCGCGCGCGCGGACAGGCCCATCATCGCCAGCAGCTCGCGCGAGCGCTCGTCGATCGCGGCCTGCTCGGCGAGGTAGTGCGGCGTGCCCACGAGGCTCGCCCACAGCCCGCTGGTCGCGCGCAGCCCGGCGGCGGTGCGCACGTTGTCGAGCACGCTCAGGCTGCCGAACAGCCGGATGTTCTGGAACGTGCGGACCAGACCGGCCCGCGCGATCGCCGACGGACGCCGGCCGTCGATCCGCTCGGCGCCGAGCCTGACCTCGCCGCGATCCGGGCGATACACCCCGGTCAGCAGGTTGAACACCGTCGTCTTGCCCGCCCCGTTCGGCCCGATCAGCCCGCGCAGCCCGCGCGCCGGCAGCGCGAGGGACAGCGCCTCGACCGCGACCAGCCCGCCGAACGCCAGCGACAGCCCGCGCGCCTCGAGCACCGCCGGCGTCGCCGCGGTCATCTGCGCGGTCATCTGCGCCGTCATGCCCGCCTCCGCACCAGCCGCCGCCACCAGCCCAGCTCCCACAGCTCGCGGATCCCCATCAGCCCGCGCGGCCGCGCGATCATCACGACGATCAGCGCCAGCGCATAGATCGGCATGCGATACGCCGCGAACCCGCGGAACAGCTCGGGCAGCACCGTCAGGATCACCGCCGCCATCACCACGCCGGTGATCGATCCCATCCCGCCGAGCACGACCATGATCACCAGGTCGATCGACTTCTGGAACCCGAGCTCGCGCGGGTTCAGCGTCGTACCCAGCTCGTGCGCGAACAGCGCGCCGCCGACGCCGGCGAACATCGCCGAGATCACGAACGCCTGGACCTTGACCCGCGCCGTGTCGATCCCGACCGACTCGGCCGCGATCGCGTTCTCGCGCACCGCAAGCAGCGCCCGGCCGTGGCTCGACGCCTTGAGCCGGTACGCCGCGACCAGCAGCACGGTCACGACGACGTAGACATAGAAGATCCGCGTGTACGTCGGCACGCCGCCGAATCCCAGGCTCCCGCCGAGGTGGCCCAAGGTCGCGCCCACGCCCGCGTCGCGCGCGGCGTCGACCGGCAGCACGTCGTCGCTGCGCTGAACGAGCACCCGGGCGATCTCGCCGAACCCCAGGGTCACGATCGCCAGGTAGTCGCCCGATAGCCGCAGCGACGGCAGCCCGACGATCAGCCCCGCGCCGGCGGCGACCACCCCGGCCAGCACGCACGCGGCGAGGAACAGCGCGTCGCCGCCGCCGAGGAACCCGCCGTGCAGCACCGGCCGGCCCCACAGCCAGATCGAGCCGTAGTAGGTCAGCCACGCCGCCGCGTAGCCGCCGAGCATCATGAACCCGGCGTGGCCGATCGAGAACTGGCCGCCGAAGCCGTTGACGATGTTGAGCGAGCCGGCCGCGATGATCGCGATGCCGATGTCGAGCACCAGCTTGGCGTAGAACGGGCCGATCACCGGCGCGATCCACTGCTGCAGCAGCCACGCGCCGATCACGCCGGCGATCACCGGCCACACCGCGCCGAGCGCCGCCCGGCCCGCGCCGACCCGGTGGCTCGCGACCCGCTCGGCGAGCCGCTTCACACCTTCTCCACCCGCGCGCGGCCGAACAGGCCCGACGGCCGGATCAGCAGCACGGCGATCAGGATCGTGAACACGTAGACGTCGCGCAGCTGGCTCGACAGGTACGCGGCGCCGAGCTGCTGGACCGCGGCGATCACCAGCGCGCCGAGCGCCGCACCGCGCACGTCGCCGATCCCGCCGATCACCGCCGCGACGAACGCGGTCAGCCCGAGCAGCACCCAGGTCGCGTGCGCCGTGATCTGCAGGCTCTCGTACTTGAGCCCGTACAGCACGCCGCCGGCCGCCGCCAGCGCCGAGCCGATCGCGAACGTCGTGGTGATCACGCGCCCGCTGTTGATCCCCATCAGCGACGCCGCGCGTTCGTCGAACGCCACCGCGCGCATCGCCCGGCCGAGCCGGGTCCGGAACACCAGCACTTCCAGCGCCCCGACCAGCACGACCGCGAGCACCACGACCAGCACGTCGACCAGCCGGACGTGCACGCCCGCGAGCTCGACCAGCGAGCGATCGGCGACCAGCGCCGGCATGTGCTGCGGGTTCGGGCCGAACGCCCACGGCAGGATCCCAATGTTCTGCAGCAGCAGCGACACGCCGATCGCCGTGATCAGGACGTTCAGCCGCGGCGCCGCCCGCAGCGGCCGGTACGCCAGCCGCTCGATCGCCACGCCGAGCGCGGCGCAGATCGCCATCGCCAGGATCAAGAGCAGCGGCAGCGCGACCCACGCCGGCCGCGCCGCGAGGCCCAGCGCGCCGGCCAGCGCGAACGCGGTCCAGGCGCCGAACGTGAAGACATCCGCGTGCGCGAAGTTGATGAACCGCAGCACGCCGTACACCAGCGTGTAGCCCAGCGCGATCAGCGCGTACAGCGCGCCGAGCGCCAAGGTGTCGACGACGGTCTGCAGCAGCTTGGCGCCGACCGACCCCGTTCCGGCCGTTCCAGCCGCGCCCGCCGCGCCCGCCGCGTCCGCCAGCTCCGCGACCGGCGGCAGCGGCGCGCTCGGCGGCAGGATCGTCGCCGCGTAGCGCGGCTGGCCACCGCGCATCTGCATCATCACCGCCGACTTCACCGGGTTGCGATCGCGATCCAGCGTGATCACCCCGGTGACCGCCGGGAAGTCGCGGGTCTCGGCGATCGCCTGCGCCAGATCGTCGCTATCGAGCGATCGCGCGCGCGCCATCGCCGCGAACAGCACCTGCGCCGCGTCGTAGCCCAGCGCGCCGATCCCGTCCGGGACCTCGCCGTAGCGCGCCTGGTACTGCGCCACGAACGCCCGGATCGCCGGGCGATCCTCCTCGGCGGAGTAGTGGTTCGCGTAGTAGTTGCCCTCCATCGCCGCGCCGCCGATCTCGGCGAGCTTGGCCGAGTCCCAGCCATCGCCGCCGAGCAGCGGCACGGTGATCCCCAGCTTCCGCGCCTGGATCGCGATGTTGCCGGCGTCGTTGTAGTAGCCCGGCACGAAGATCGCCTGCGCGTCGCTGTCCTTGAGCGACTGCAGCTGCGCCGCGAGGTTGACGTCACCTCCGGTGTACGCCTGCCGGGTCGTGATCGCCCCGCCGAGCGCGCGGAACGCGTGATCGAAGCCGCGGGCCAGGCCCGTCGAGTACGCCTGCTGCTGGTCGTACAGGATGCCGACCCGGGCCGCGTGCAGGTGATCCCGGGCGAACTTCGCCACGACGTAGCTCTGGAACCCGCTGATGAAGCACACCCGCGACACCATCGTGCCGGCCTGGGTCACGGCCTCGGCGGTCGACGACGGCGAGATCATCGGCACGCGGTAGGCCTGCGCCACCGCCGCGCCGGCGATCGAGTTGCTCGACGCGACCTCGCCGAGCAGCGCGCGCACGTGGTAGCCGGTGATGAGGCGGGTGACCGCGGTGCCGACCTCCTGGGTCTTGCTGGCGTCGTCGAGCGTGACCAGCTCGATCGGCCGGCCGCGGATCCCGCCGCGCGCGTTCTGCTGCTCGAGCGCCAGCCGGATCGCCTTGTCGGTCGACTGGCCAAACGTCGCCTCCGAGCCGGTCATCGACGCGAAGTGGCCGATCACGATCGGCCCGACGCCCGGGTCGCGCGAGCTCGTGCCGGCGACGTCGGGCGCAAGCTTGTCGCAGGCCGCGACGAACGTCACGATCGCCAGGAGCCCTAGCCCGTAACGCAGCGCAGTGTCAACGGTTCTGTGACTGGCACCCAGGATCGCACTCGTGTTACCAGAGGAGCCGCGCCCTGCCGCCATGCCCGACCCAAGTATCACGTCCACGAAGCAAACGGCGTCGCACGCGTCCACCGGCCACCGCCGCCACATCCACGCCGGCCACGGTCACGGCCCGCACAATCGCAAGGAGATCGCAGCGCTGTCGCTCGGCGCGCTCGGCGTGGTCTACGGCGACATCGGCACCTCGCCGCTGTACGCGATGAACGAGTGCCTGTCGGCGAGCAAGGAGCACGCCGTGCACCCGTCGCTGCACGGCATGTACGAGCCGGCCCAGATCTACGGCGTGCTGTCGCTGTTCTTCTGGGCGATGATGCTCGTCGTCGTCCTCAAGTACCTGGTCTTCATCATGCGCGCCGACAACAAGGGTGAGGGCGGCATCCTCGCACTCGCGGCGCTGGTCCAGCAGAGCGACAAGACCCCGCGCCGCACCAAGCTCGCGATCCCGATCCTGCTCGCGCTGTTCGGCGCCGGCCTGCTCTACGGCGACGGCGTGATCACCCCGGCGGTCTCGGTGCTCGGCGCGGTCGAGGGCATCTCCGAGCAGAACCCGGCGTTCGCCGAGCTCGTCGTGCCGATCTCGGCGGTGATCCTGATCGGCCTGTTCTGGGTCCAGAAGCTCGGCACCCATCGCATCGGCACGATCTTCGGCTGGGTGATGCTGCTGTGGTTCTTCGCGATCGGCTGCGCCGGCCTGCCGTTCATCCTGCGCCACCCCGAGGTGCTCAAGGCGGTGTCGCCGCACTACGCGTTCGAGTTCATGGCGCACTTCGGCATGCGCGGCTACCTGATCCTCGGCTCGGTCGTGCTGTGCATCACCGGCGGCGAGGCGCTGTACGCCGACATGGGTCACTTCGGTCGCACGCCGATCCGCGTGGCGTGGACCACCGTCGTGTTCCCCGGCCTCCTGCTCAACTACTTCGGCCAGGGCGCGCTGTTCCTCGAGCGCGGCCAGGACGTGTCCAACGGGTTCTACGACCTGGTCAGCCACACCCGGTTCCTGATCCCGATGGTCGTGCTCGCGACCCTCGCCGCGGTCATCGCCTCGCAAGCGCTGATCTCCGGCGGGTTCTCGCTGACCAACCAGGCGGTGCAGCTGGGCTACCTGACGCGGGTCAGCGTCGTCCACACCTCGCACAAGAACGAGGGCCAGATCTACGTGCCCGAGGTCAACTGGGCGCTGATGATCGCCTGCGTCGCGCTGGTGTTCGCGTTCCGCTCGAGCTCGAACCTCGCGGCGGCGTACGGCATCGCCGTGACCGGCA
>DASWOO010000625.1:0-1897 GCA_036404335.1 Kofleriaceae bacterium | reverse complement strand
CGAGGCCAAGCGCCTGTTGACCGCCGACCAGGTGTCGATCCCGGTGATCGCCAAGATCGAGAAGCCGCAGGCGCTCGACCGGCTGGGCGACATCATCGACGTCGCCGACGGCATCATGGTCGCGCGCGGCGATCTCGGCGTCGAGCTCGGACCGGAGAAGGTCCCGCTGTGGCAGAAGCGGATGATCGCCGAGACCAACAAGCGCGGCAAGATCGTCATCACCGCGACCCAGATGCTCGAGTCGATGATCACCCAGCCGCGGCCGACCCGCGCCGAGGCGTCCGACGTCGCCAACGCGGTGCTCGACGCGACCGACGCGCTGATGCTGTCGGGCGAGAGCGCGTCGGGCATGTACCCGGTCGAGGCGGTCAAGACCATGGCGCGGATCATCGACGAGATCGAGCGCAGCGCGTACTACAGCGCCAACGTCGAGATCCCCGACATCCAGCTCGCGGTGCCGACCAACGCGATCGCCCACGCGGCGGTGACCGCGGCGCGCGCGATGAAGATGAAGACGATCGTCGTGGTCTCGGACTCGGGCGGCGCGGCCCGCCTGGTCTCGGAGTACCGGCCGGACGCCAACATCATCGCGCTGACCACCAACGAGGTCAGCTACCGTCGGCTCGCGCTCACGTGGGGTGTGACGCCCGTCCTGATCGCGCCCACGGCCACCACCGAAGAGCTCATCGACCGGGTCGAGGCCACGATGATCGAGCGCAACCTCGCGTCGCCCGGTGAGTACGTCCTGATCACGATGGCGGTTCCAGTGGGTGCTGGCCTACAAACTAACTCGCTGAAGATCCACCAGATCCAGCATTGATTGTACGTTGAGGACGAGGCTCGGGCGCGCTAGGCTCCGAGGCGGTGGCGATCACTCCGAGATCGATCGATGCTGGTGTCGGCATCGGCGAAATCTTCCTCGACAAGTATCGCGTGGACTCCATCTTGGGCCACGGCGGCATGGGCGTGGTCGCGATGTGCACGCATATCGCGCTCAACGAGCGCGTCGCGATCAAGATGCTGCGCAAGGACGTGCTCGACGACGCGGACGCGGTCGAGCGGTTCATGCGCGAGGCCCAGGCGGCCTGCAAGCTCAAGAGCGAGTTCGTCGCTCGGGTGTCCGACGTCGGTCGCTCGGACACCAACGTCCCGTACATGGTCATGGAGTACCTCGAGGGCCACGACCTCGGGGACCTGCTCGACGAGCGCGGCAGCTTCGCGCTGCCGTGGGCGGTCGAGCTGACCCTGCAGGCGTGCGAGGCGCTGGCCGAGGCGCACTCGATCGGCATCGTCCACCGCGACGTCAAGCCGACCAACCTGTTCGTGACCTGGCGGCCCGATGGCAGCGCGCTGATCAAGGTCCTCGACTTCGGGATCTCGAAGGCGCAGACCCACGCCGCGATGCAGCTGACCCAGACGCAATCGCTGCTTGGCACGCCGGCGTACATGTCGCCCGAGCAGATGCGATCGGCGCGCATGGTCGACGCGCGGACCGATATCTGGTCGCTCGGCACCGTGCTGTACGAGCTGCTCGAGGGGCACCGGCCGTTCGAGGCGGAGAGCTTCTCCGAGATGTGCGTCAAGGTCGCGGTCGATCCGCCGCAGCCGATGGTCAAGACGCCGCCGTCGCTGCAGGCCGTCGTGATGCGCTGCCTCGAGAAGTCGCCCGACGAGCGCTACCCGTCGATGGCCGACCTGGCGCGCGATCTGGTGCAGTTCGCGCACGATCCGCACCAGGCGCAGGTCCTGGTCGAGCGCATGGCGCGGATGCTGCGGCGCAGCGCGGTGGTCGACTACGTCAACCACCACAGCGGCGTGCACTCGCTGCGGGTCAGCGGCTCGCAGCCGATCGCGCCGCTGTCGATCGAGCCGTCGGGGCCGACCGCGGCGCCGGGCG
>DASWOO010000624.1:0-7516 GCA_036404335.1 Kofleriaceae bacterium | reverse complement strand
GAGACCCGCGAGATCGTCAACATCCCCGACGCGTACGCCGACCAGCGGTTCCAGCCCGCGGTCGACATCAAGAGCGGCTATCGCACGCGGTCGATCCTGTCGGTGCCGATGCTCGGCGCGCTCGGCGGCCTGGTCGGCGTGCTGCAGGTGCTCAACAAGCAGGACGGGCCGTTCACCACGGCCGACGAGGAGCTCCTGAACTCGCTCGCCAGCCAGGCGGCGCTCGCGATCGAGAACGCACGGCTCTACCACTCCGTGGTCGAGCAGAACCAGGAGCTGTCGCGCGCCCGCCGCGACCTCGAGCGCCGGACCCGCGAGCTCAACGCGCTGTACGAGGTCGAGAAGGAGCTGTCCGCCGCGCTCGACCTCGACGATCTGCTGTCGCGGATCCTGGCCCAGGCGATCACCGTGCTCGGCGGCGGCGCCGGGTCGATCGCGCTGAGCGAGCCCGACGGCTCGCTCCGGTTCCGCACCGTGCACGGCCCGGCCGCGCCGCGGCTGATCGAGCGGACCCTGCCGCACGGCACCGGCCTCCTGGGCTGGGCGATCCGCCACCGCACGCCGCTGGTGATCGATGATCCGAGCAAGGATCCGCGGCACGCCGCCGCCGTCGCGAGCGAGCTCGGCGTGGTGCCGCGGCACCTGATCATCGCGCCGCTGATCGAGGGCGAGAACGTCATCGGCGGCATCGAGGTCGTCGACCAGCGCCGGTCGTCGCGCGACGGCGACGGGCCGTGGAACAACGACGATCTCAAGCTGCTCGTGCTGATCGCGGCGCAGACCGCCAACGCGATCGGCCTGGCGCGCCGGCGCAGCGCGCAGAGCAAGAGCGACCGGCTGGCCTCGATCGGCCAGATGCTCGCCGGCCTGCTCCACGACCTGAAGACGCCGATGACGATCATCTCGGGCTACGCCCAGCTGATGGCGTCGATGGACGACGCCGACCAGCGCGACAAGTACGTCGAGCAGATCCAGCGCCAGTTCGATCTGATGGCGGGCATGACCCGCGAGGTCCTGGCGTTCGCGCGCGGCGAGACCGACCTGGTGATCCGCAAGGTCTACATGCACCGGTTTGTCGACGAGCTCAAGACCCAGCTCGGCGCCGCGGTGCAGGGCCGCGGCATCCAGCTCGCGGTCGAGGCCCGCTACGATGGCGTGGCGTACTTCGACGAGCAGAAGCTGATGCGCGTGTTCCACAACCTGACGAGCAACGCGATCGAGGCGATGCCTGAGGGCGGCGCGCTGCGGGTGACGGTCGACCGCGACGGCGACGACCTCGTGTGGACCGTGCAGGACACCGGCGAGGGCATCCCGCCGCAGATCCGCGGCCGGCTGTTCGAGCTGTTCGCGACCGGCAAGAAGGGCGGCACGGGCCTGGGCCTGGCGATCGTCAAGCGGATCATCGACGACCACCGCGGGACGATCCGTCCGGAATCCGGACCGTCGGGCACGACGTTCCTGATCCGGATGCCCGCGGTGCGCGCGACCGACGGAGACTAGCGTGCTGGCGGTGCGCGGCGTGAGCCGGGCGTTCGGCGCGCGCCGCGCCGTCGATCGAGTCTCGCTCGAGGTGGCGGCGGGCGAGGCGGTGCTGCTGGTCGGGCGCAACGGCGCGGGCAAGACCACGCTGCTGCGGCTGGTGACCGGGTACCTCGACGCCGACGAGGGCGAGCTCGCGATCGACGGCGTGGACCTCGCGCGCGATCGGGCGCGGGCGCAGCGGCGGCTCGGCTACCTGCCGGAGCACGCGCCGGCGCCGGGCGAGCTGACCGTCGCCGAGCACCTCGGGCTGCGGGCGAAGCAGAAGCAGGTCGGGCGCGCGGGGCTCGACCTGGCGATCGGCCTGGCCGCGCTCGAGCAGGTCACCCGGCAGCGGATCGCGACCCTGTCCAAGGGGTTTCGCCAGCGGGTCGGGCTGGCGGACGCGCTGCTCGGCGGCCCGCCGCTGCTCGTGCTCGACGAGCCGACCAGCGGGATGGATCCGATCCAGGTCCAGGAGCTGCGCGGCCACCTGACCGCGGCGGCGCGGGACCGGGCGATCCTGGTGTCGAGCCACGCGGTGACCGATCTCGAGCCGCTCGCGACGCGGGTCGCGGTGCTCGCGGCGGGCGCGCTGGTCGCGCTCGACACGCCCGCGGCGCTGTGCGCGCGGACCGGCGCGGCGCGGCTCGAGGCCGCCGTGCGGACGATGCTCGGCGAGGCGGCGGCGTGACCCGCGCGATGTACTGGGTGTGGCGGCGCGAGCTGGCGATCATGCTGCGCGCGCCGGTGATCTACGTCGTCGGCGGGCTGTTTCTGATCGTGCAGGGCATCGCGTTTGCCGGGCTGGTCGGCGCGCTGTCGGACCCGCGGCGGCCGGCCCCGCTCGGCGCGCTGCTCGAGGGCCAGCTCGCGGGGACGCTCCTGACCTGGGTGCTCGAGCTGGTGGTGCTGACCCTGCTCGGGATGCGGGCGATCGCCGACGACAAGCGCAGCGGCGCGTGGGAGCTGCTGCTGACCTCGGGGGTGGGCGAGGGCGCCGCGGTGGTCGGCAAGTGGCTGGCGGCGACAACGATCTACGCGCTGGCGTGGCTGCCGACCCTGGCCTACCTCGGCGTGGTCGCGGGGTTTCGCGGCGACCGCGGCGGCTGGGACGCGCCGGCGATCGTCGTCGGCTACGCGGGGGCGATCGCGCTGGGCGCGGCGCTCCTGGCCTGGGCGATCGCGGCGAGCGCAGCGATGACCTCGGCGCTGGCCGCCGGCGCGCTCGGGTTCGGCGGGTTGATCGGCCTGTTCCTGCTCGGCGAGCTGCCGGCGCTGTGGCCGGACCTCGCGGTCGAGCATCCGGTGCTGGCGGGGACGCTGGCGGCCTGCTCGCTGCGCGGGATCGCGACCGAGCTGGCGCGCGGCCAGATCGCGCTGCGCGCGGTGGTCGTCGTCGCCGGGCTCGCGGTCGTCGGCCTGGCGCTGGCGATCACGCTCGGCTGCGCCGGCCGGCGGCGCGCGCGAGAGATCCGGATCCGGGCGGCGGGGACGGCGGCGCTGGCGGCGAGCTTCGTGCTCGCGGGCGTGCTCGCGGCGCGGCACGGCGTGGCGCTTGACGTCAGCGCCGCGCATCGCAACTCGCTCGATCCGGGCAGCCGCGCGGTGCTCGCCGAGCTGCCCGGCCCGGCGAGCGTGACGATCGTGCAGCCGACCCTGGCCGCGCTCGAGCCGATCTACGACGAGGTCGCGCGGGTCGCGGGCGAGCTGGCCGGCGCGAGCCCACAGCTGGCGGTGACCCGGGTCGATCCGGCGCAGATCCCGGGTGGGTTGCCCGAGGCCGCGCGGCTCGCCGGGCTGACCTCGGCGGACCTGGCGTCGGGCGGCTCGATCGTTGTCGCGCTCGGCGGCCGGACCCAGGTGGTCGACCTGCTCGCGTTCGCCGCGCTCGATCGCGGCGCCGACGGCGCGCCGGTGGTCGAGCGGCTGGGCATCGAGCAGGCGATCACGGGCGCGCTCGCGGCGCTGTCGGCCACGCAGCCGGTGCGGCTCTGCGCGACCACCGGCCATGGCGAGCTGGCGCTCGACCGCCAGCCGTCGCTGCGCGACTGGTCGAGCGTGGCGCGGCGGCTGCGCGGCGAGGGCATGACGCTCGACGCGATCGCGCCCGGCCCGATCCCCGCCGGGTGCCACGCGGTGATCGTCGCCGGCCCGACCTCGCCGCTGGCGCCGGAAGAGGCGCTCGCGATCCAGCGCCACGTCGCCGCGGGCGGCGGGCTGGTGGTCGCGGCCCGGGTCGCCGGGCAGGGTGCGGGGCCGGGCGACGCCGCGCTGCCGCCGACCGGGCTCGAGGCGATGCTCGCCGGCGAGGGCCTCGGCCTGGCGCCGGCGATCGCGGTCGACCCGAGCCTCGCGGCCCAGGACGCCGGCGGCGCGATCGTGATCGTCGACGGCTACACCGATCACCCGATCGACCGCGGCTTCGCCAAGGCGCGGCCGACCTTGTGGTTCCAGCCGCGCGTGGTGACCACCCGCGGCGCGGCCCGGCCGCTGATCTCCGCGAGCGCGGCGAGCTGGGGCGAGCGCGACCTCGTGCGCCCGCCGGCCAAGGACTGCGACGACCTCGCCGGGCCGGTCGCGATCGCGGCGGTCGGCGGCGCGCACCGCGTGATCGTGATCGGCTCGGCGGACTCGCTGGCCAGCAACCTCCTCGACGGCCTGGGCTCGGCGTCGGACCTGTGGCTGGCCCGCGCGGTCCGGTTCGCGTCGGGCGTGGCCGAGCCGCAGATCGCGGTCGCCGAGCGCGCGCCGGACCAGGTGCGACTGGTGATGACCGCCGGCCAGCGCCGCGCGGTGATCGCGCTGTCGGTCGCCGGCGTGCCGCTGGCGTGGATCGTCGTCGGCGGGCTGGTCGTGTGGTGGCGGCGGCGCCGGAGCGCGCGATGATCGCGACGCGGCGCGGGCTGGCGATCGCCTGTGGCGTGGTGGTCGCGCTGGCGATCGCGCTCGGGCTCGATGTCGCGCGTCGCGCGCCGGTCGACGACCACCAGCTGCTGCCGGGCCTGCCGATCGCGGAGATCCACGGGCTGGTCTGGCAGCGTCCCGGCAAGCCCGACGTCTCGCTGGTCTACGCCGACGACGCGTGGAACCTCGAGCCGCCGGGCGGGCCGGACCGCCGCGTCGCGCCCGACCGCGCCGCGGTCGCGGAGCTGCTCGACACGCTCGCGATCGCGCGCTGGCATCGCCGCGGCGCGCCGACCGCGAGCCACGCGAGCGTGCGGATCGTGGTTCCGCGCGGGCAGCACGTGATCGGCATCGGCGAGCCACTGCCCGGCAGCGACCAGGTCTGGCTCACGCTCGACGGCCGCGGCGTGCTGGTCGATCGCTGGCTGGCGCGCGTGCTCGACGAGGCCCCGGCCCAGCTGCGGGTCCGGACGCCGCTGGCCACGCCGGCGGCGCTCGCGGCGATCGACGTGCGCGGCACGCTCGACCCGGCGAGAGTGCGCGGCACGCTCGATCCGGCGAGCGTGCCGGTCGATGTGACCGTGGCCCCGGGGCCGTGGCGGCTCACCCGGCCCGATGCCTTCCTGCTCGCCGCCGGTCCGGCGGACGCGCTCGGCCAGGCGCTGGCGGGGATCAGCTTCGTCCGGTTCTCGGACACTCCGATCGGCGCGGCCGGCCTGCGCCTGACCGCGCACGACGCGATCCCCGACCACACGCTCGAGCTGACCCTCGGCGGCGGCTGCCCCGGCGCGCGCGAGCTGGTCGCGGTCACCGGCAGCGCCGGGCCCGGGTGCATCTCCGGCGAGGCGGCCACCGCGCTCGAGCGCGCGCTCGCCCCATTCGCCGGCCCGCGCGCGCAGCTGATCGAGCCGCGGCCGGCGCCGGTCGAGCCGGCGCAGCTCACGCTCGCCGACGGCGCCGTGCTCGACGTCGTGCGCGGGCGCGTCGCCGGCGAGGCCGCGGATCCGGCGCGGGTCGCCGAGCTGGTCGCCGCGCTCGCCGCCCCGGGCACGCCGGTGGCCCGCCCGGCCGCGCCGCGCC
This sequence comes from Kofleriaceae bacterium, assembly GCA_036404335.1. Taxonomy (GTDB): domain Bacteria; phylum Myxococcota_A; class Polyangia; order Haliangiales; family Haliangiaceae; genus JABFXX01. The sequence goes on along the minus strand of DASWOO010000624.1, from coordinate 2,011 downwards.
CGAAGACCCTGACGCTCACGCCGCGCGCCGGCGCCGCGATCACCCTCGAGCTGCTCGGCGGCGACCTGGTCGCCCGCGCCGGCGAGCCGCTGGCCCTGAAGCTCGCGCCCGGGGCGATCGCCGTGCTCGCCCGGCCCGGGAGCGGCTACCGCGCGCTGCGCCTGTGGACCGAGGAGCCGACCACGATCAGCGCGATCGAGCTCGACGGCGTCCGCTATCAGCGCGGCGCCACGATCGGCGACTGGACCCGCAGCCCGGCCGGCCCGGTCGACGCCGCCGCGATCGACGCGCTGATCGCGCAGCTCGCCGCGCCGCAGCCGAGCCGCGAGCTATCCGGGCCGTTCGCCGCGCGCCACACGCTCGGCCTGACCGTCACGCCGCCGACCGGCGCCCCGTACGCGCACGCGCTGCAGCTCGGCGCGCCGCGCGCCGGCACCTGCCCGGTGGCGCACGATCACGATCGGCTGCGGCTGCCGCTCGCCGTGTGCGCCGCCGTCGAGCTCGTCGCCGGCCGCTAGCTGGTCGGCAGCCCGCGCGCCGCGAGCACCGCCTGCGCGCGCTCGGCGGCTTCCTTGCCGCGCGCGATGCGCTGCAGCAGCTCGACCGCCTGGGGCGACGCGACGTCGGCGAACCCGTCGATCAGCGCGTGGTGCAGCCCGCGGAACCGCGGGAACACCTCGAGCATGCGGTCGAGCACCGTGTCGCCGCCCAGGAACACCAGGCGCGAATCCGGCGTCACCTTCTCGCGCGCCACGGCCGCCACCAGCTCGCGGTCGTCGGTGACGTGCACCATGTCCGCCGGCTCGAACGCGTCCTCGCTGCGCTCGCCGCTGCGCTCGACCCCGGCCTTGCCGTGGAGCACCAGGTCCAGCGCGCGCAGCAGCGAGCCATGCTCGCCCTTGCGCGGCTTGAGCTCCTTGTCGGCCAGCGCCTTGACCCGCCGGTCGAACACCGCGCTCAGCCGTCCGCGCAGCTTGTCGGCCGCGCCCGCGGGCATCCGCAGCAGCAGGAACCCGACGTGGCGCAGCGCGCGGCAGCGGTCCTTGTCCTGGTGGTTCCACACGCTGTTGCCCGACTTCTCGAGCGCGTCGACGATCGAATTCACGACCAGCTCGGGGCCCATGAACGCCTCGTACAGCCGGACCAGGTTCTCCAGCTCGTCGTACGAGCTCGTGTCCGAGAACATCGACTTGAGCGTCAGCGCGACCTCGTCGGGCGACAGCGGCGCCGGGTTCTTCAGCGCCTTCTTGCCCGCGCCGTCGAGCTCGGTCGCGCCCTGCGGCGTGCGCTTGAAGCCCTTGCTCGCGGTGATCCGGCACCACCGGGTCGCGATGCTGCGCGGCCAGCCCAGCCGGTAGCTGCGCCGATCGTACGCGATCATCTCGGCGCGCGCGTCGTCGGGGTGATCGTCGAGGATGTACTCGACGTGCGGGAAGCCGAGCGCGAACGCCAGGTCACCGGCCGGCGAGGTCGCGAACCCGCGCTTGATCTTCGCGGCGCCCGAGGACTTGTCGCCGTTCTCGAACGCGTGGGTGATCCGGCCGTGCGCGTCCGGCTGGTCGGGCAGCTTCGGCGCGTGCAACACGACCGGCGCGGCTACCACACCGGCGTCGTCGCCGGGCTCTACCGTCGCCGACGCTGGCTTCTTCTTCGAGGGCATCTCAGCCCGGCTTGCCGTGGTTGACCGCCTCTTGCGGCGACGGCTTGGCCCCACCGGCCGCCGGCGCCTGGCCGGGCGGCGGCGCGGGCGAGTCCCAGTTCTGGGTAACGTTGCGCAGCTTCTTGTAGACCAGCAGGCCCTCGGAGTTGCGCTCGCTGTGCGGCGACGACAGCTTCCACGTGCCGGTCACCTCGATCTGATCGCCGACCTTGTACGGCGGGCACACCGTCTTCTTCGGATCGGCCTTGGGATCGCAGCGGTCGGGCGGCGGGCTGCGCAGCTCGTCCTTTGGCAGGCGCTCGAGCTCGAGCTTGTTGTACGGGCGCGGCACGTCCACGACCCACAGGCTCT
>DASWOO010000623.1:0-2320 GCA_036404335.1 Kofleriaceae bacterium | reverse complement strand
CCGCCCCGGGCCTTGCAGCTGCCCTTGGGGTCGTTGGGCGGGCGCTCGTTGGTGCACACGAACACGTGACGTTGCAGGCTCGGCATCGGCGGCTTCAGGGTACCATTCCCCTCGCTTGCCGAGTGCCGCCGTGCTCGCTGTCACGCTCGCCGCCACCCTGACCGCCGTCCGGGCCGGCACGGTGCGGGTCGCGGCGTCACCGGCCGCGCTGGTCGCCGAGGGCGAGAAGCAGCTGGCCGCGCGCGATTACCCGCAGGCCCTGGCAAATTTTCTGGCGGCCTATGCGGCCGACCCGCAGCCGGCGCTGCTGTTCACGATCGCCGAGGTGCTGCGCGACCTGGGCCGGCTCGCCGACGCCGCCAATACCTACCAGCGATTCCTCGCCGACCCGGTCGCCGCGCCCGCCGGCGACGAGCGGACCAGCCAGGCCCGCGAGCGGCTGCAGCGGCTCGACGAGCAGTTGACCGTGGTCACCATCCGGGTCGCGCCGCCCGGCGCGCTGCTGTCGATCGACGGCGGGCCGTACGTCGCGGCCGGCGGCGCGCTCGTGGTCCGGGTGCGCACCGGCATCCACCTGCTGCGCAGCCGCACGCTCGACGGCGCGACCGAGCCCAACGAGCTGACGCTCAACGGCTTCGAGGGCGAGGCCAAGGAGGTCACGCCGGTGCTGGCCGGCTCGGCGCCGCGGCCGGCGGGGCCGCCGCCGCCCGAGCGGGTGATCGCCTGGCTGGTCACCGGCACCGGCTACGCCGCCGCGGATCCGGCCGGCCCCGGCCGCGCCGTGCTCGACGAGGACGGCGCGCCGATCGCCCCGGTCACGCCGCGCGCCGAGCCGGGCGACCGCGCCGAGCCCGCCGCGCCCGGCGAGCCCGACGACATCGGCTCGGGCGCGATCGCCGTCCTGCGCGTCGACGGCAAGGGCCGGGGCTTCGCCGGCGGGCTCGGCGCCGCGATCGCCCGCGGCCGGCTCGAGACCGAGCTGATGCTGCTCAAGGCCGACCGGATCGGCGGCTACCTCGGGCTGCGCTACCGGTTCCACACCGAGACCTGGCGGCCGTACGCCGCCGCCGGCATCCCGGGCTTCGTCTATGATCACGACGAGCTCCAGGCCGACATGACGACCTCGACGTCCGAGCGGCTGGCGATCGGGCTCCGGCTCGCCGCCGGCCTCGAGGTCCGGGTCAGCCATCACCTGAGCGTGCTGGCCGACCTCGGCTACGAGCACTTCTTCTTCATCGACCGGCGCTACGAGGCCGACGTCTTCGTGCCGACGCTCGGCGTGATCGGCAGGCTGTGATGCGCCATATGCTCCCCACCGCCGTGCTCCTGCTCGCCGCCCCCGCCGCGGCCGCGCCGCTGCGCGCCGACGCGCCGGTCGTCGTCGTCGAGACCGCGAGCAACACCGCCGGCTCGGGCACGATCACCCTGCACAACGACGGCACGGCCCCGGTCATCGTCGGCGATCTCGCGGCCGAGCCGGGCTGCGATCCCGCCGTCCACCTGTCGCCGCTGACCGGGTTCACGCTCGCCGCCGGCGGCAGCCGCGCGCTGGCCGTGGCGTGCACCGCCGCGCCCCCGGCCTCCAGCGCTGCCACTATAACGTGCGCTCGCCCGCCGGCGACAACCTGCTCGGCGTCGAGGCGGCGTGCCTGTCGGGCAACATCGCCGCGCTGGTCTCGAGCGCGACCAGCGTCGATCTCGGCAGCGTCGCGATCGGCACGGCGCAGGCCCAGACGATCACGATCCGGAACAGCTTCGCCGCCGCGGTCGGCCCGCTGGCGTTCGAGCTGACCGACCTCGACGGCAACTTCGTGGTCCAGGCGCCGTGCAACCCCGACGCGCGATCGTGCGACGCGAGCGTCCTGGTCGCGCCCGGCGCGTCGTTCCCGGTCACCGTCGCGTGCGCGCCGCGCGCCACCGGGCCGCACACCGCGCAGCTCTACCTGGTGTCCGACCTCGGCACCCGGCTGATGGCGCCGATCGCGCTGGCGTGCACCGGCACCGCCGCGATCGGCCCGGTGCTCGCGGTGCCGCCGGCCCCGGTCGATGTCGGCGACGTCGAGGTGTTCGGCGGCGCGGTCGCCACCCGGATCCACCTGACCAACACCGGCACCGCGCCGCTCACGCTCGGCGATATCCAGACGATCGACGCCGGCACCGGCGCCGCGCTCGACTGGAGCTACACCGCGACCAGCCCGTGCGCCAGCCACATCCCCGACGCGTGCACGCTGGGCGCCGGCGGCGACGTCGCGCTCGACCTGACGTTCGACCCCAGCGCGCTCGGCGTGCGCGACGCGTCGCTGCTCGTCAACTACCGCGA
>DASWOO010000622.1:0-5300 GCA_036404335.1 Kofleriaceae bacterium | reverse complement strand
CGTGGCCATCGGTTCAAGGCACTCGAGATCTTGCGGTCTTGGTACGCCGCGTGCTCACAGTCTTGCGCGAAAGAGCCCTCAGGGCTCGTAGGGACATCCGTGATGAGCTTCCTCGATACTCCTGCGCTCGCGTTTGCGCTCGCGATGGTCTTCGGCGTGATCGCGCAAGCGGTCGGCCGCCACGCCTTGATCCCCGGGATCGTGGTGCTGCTCGGCACCGGCGTCTTGCTCGGGCCGGATGTCGCCGACGTGATCCGGCCGGAAGCGCTCGGCTCGGCGAAGTCCGCGATCGTCGGGTTCGCCGTCGCGATCATCATGTTCGAGGGCGGCATGCGGCTCGAGATCGGGCAGCTGCGCAAGCAGGCGCATGTGATCCGCCGGCTGGTCCTGCTCGGCGCGGTGATCACGGCGGTCGGCGCCGCGGCGGCCTGCTACCTGCTCATGGGGTGGGACCTCCGGCTGAGCATCCTGTTCGGCACGCTCGTGATCGTCACCGGCCCGACCGTGGTGGGGCCGCTGGTCCGCCGGATCCGGCTCGCACCAAGCCTGGCGACGATCCTCGAGGCCGAGGGCGTGTTCATCGACGCGATCGGCGCGATGATCGCGATCATGGCGCTCGAGGTGGCACTATCGCCGTCGACCGGCCGGCTCGAAGATGCCGCGCTCGACGTGGTCCGCCGGCTCGGGATCGGCGCCGTGATCGGCGTCACCGGCGGCTTCGCGATCGGCGGCCTGCTGCGGGTGCCGCGCCTGGTGCCGCGCGGCATGGAGAACATCCTCGCGCTGGTCGGTGCAGTCGCGGTGTACGAGCTGAGCCACGCGCTGATCAGCGACAGCGGGATCCCGGCCGCGATGATCGCCGGCCTCGTGGTCGGCAACATGCGGATCCACCGGATGTCCGAGCTGGTCGAGTTCAAGGAGCAGCTGACCGTGCTGCTGATCGGCACCCTGTTCGTGTTGCTCGCCGCCGACGTCCGCATGGCCGACGTCGCGGCGCTCGGCTGGCCGGCGCTCGCGGTGGTCGCCGCGCTCAGCCTGATCGTGCGGCCGGTCGAGGTCATGCTGTGCACCGTCGGCACCGGGCTCGGCCTGAAGGACAAGGCGTACCTGAGCTGGATCGCGCCCCGCGGGATCGTCGCCGCCGCGGTCGCGAGCCTGTTCGCCGAGCAGCTGGGTCACGCCCACATCGCCGGCGGGGTGCCGCTCCGCGCGCTCGTGTTCACCGTGATCGCGGTGACCGTGACCTTGCAGGGGCTCACCGCCGGGCCGCTGGCCACGCTGCTCGGCCTGCGTCGGGCGACCAACCAGGGCTACGTGTTGCTCGGCGCCAACCCGCTCGCGCGCTGCCTGGCCGAGCGACTCGCGGAGACCGGCGAGCCCGTCGAGTTGATCGACTACGACGCCGAGGACTGCCGCGCGGCCGAGGAGCTCGGCCTCAAGGTCATCCATGGCAACGGCCTCGAGACCCGGACCTTGCTCCGCGCGCGGATCGATGCGCGGACCCACGCGATCGCGGTGACCAGCAACGAGGGCGTGAACCTGTTGTTCGCCGAGCGCATCGTCGAAGACTTCTACGGTCCGAGCGTGCTCGCCGCGATCGACCCGCGTGGGATCGGCGTCCATCCCGAGATGCTCACGACGCGCGGCGTCCGCATGTTATTCGGCCGACCCACCGACGTCGCGGCCTGGTGCTCGCGCTGGCGTCGCGGCCATGTCGAGCTCGTGCGCAAGCGCTACCTCGGCGACGAGCCCGCGCGCCTGGTCGAGGCCCCCGCCGGGTCGGTGCTGCCGCTGATCGTCGAGCGCCGCGGCAGGCGCAGGATCGTGGACGAACAGACCATCGTCGAATCGGGGGACGTCGTGGACTTCGCGATCGCCACGGAGCACGGAGCCCAGATCGAGTCATGGTGGGCCTCGGGTCCGTGGGGCGCGAACGATCGTGGGAGCGCGTGACCTTGCTGCATGATCCGGCCCGGGGATGCGGGTCGAGGCTGCCCACGGGCGTTTGCAGGTGTTGCGCACGCGGCATCACCCGGAATGCAAGCCGCTGATTTTAGATATGTTTTGTCCTGGCGCCGAACTTGCCTTAACGCACCGCATGACATCGAGAAAGCTATGTTGGGTGATGCTCTCCACGCTGGTGACCGCGAGCTGCGCGACCGCGACCGAGAGCGATGATGACCAGGGGGCGGACGACACGTCGGCGCTGGCGACGGGGCCGCAGGACGCGACGTTCGACGTCGCGACGCTCGATGACGAGGCCGGGGTGGGCGCGGCGGCGGCGCTGCCGCCGATCAGCCTGCAAACGTTCTTCTCGGTGCCGCTCGTCAACGGCACCGGCGACGACGCCCTCCAGCGTAAGGTGATCGGGCTGGTCGACCAGGCGCCGGCGGGCTCGCACATCCGCGTCGCGCTCTATCACTTCACGCACACCAAGCCGGCCCACGCGTTCGTCGCCGCGGCCAAGCGCGGGGTCCACGTCGAGATCGTGCTCGACAAGCAGGTCAACGAGCTCGGCGCCAGCGAGGGCGCGCTCGCCCCGATCCGCGCGGCCGCCGTCACCGGCGATGCCGCCGTCGACGATGCCGCCGACGACGCCACCGACGCCGCGATCGACGCGGCCGACCTCGCCGATGGCTCGACCGACCCGGACGAGGCCGCCGACGCCGCCACCGCCCGCGAGGCCGCCGACACCAGCGATGACACGACCGACCTCGCCGCCAAGGCGGTCAAGATGAACAGCGCCGTGACCATCCTGCAGCAGGGCCTACCGGCCGGCTCGATCACGTTCTGCACCCGCGGCAGCGGCTCGTGCCAGGGCGACCACATCAACCACAACAAGATCTACCTGTTCTCGTCGCTGTCGGACGGCTCCAAGGACGTCGTGATCCAGGCGTCGGCCAACCTGACCGGCTTCAACCTGCACAACAACCTCGTGATCTCGCGCAACGACGAGGCGCTGTACGCCGGCTATCTCCAGACCTGGACCGCGCTCAAGAAGCACACCAAGAACCTCAACTACTACCGCTCGGTCGACGGCGCGCACACGATCGCGTACTTCTATCCGCGCGCGTCGGGCGACACGATCACGAGCGTGCTCGACAACGTGAAGTGCTCGTCGACCAGCAAGATCCGGGTCACGATGGCGTTCTTCACCGACGGCCGTAAGGCGATCGCCTCGAGCCTCGCCCACCTCAAGCACCTGGGCTGCGACGTCCAGGTTCTCATGCGCAAGGCCGGCCCGGAGTCGTCGGCCGCGATCATCAAGACGCTCAAGGATGGCCACATCAAGGTCGGCCTCTACCCCGATACCCACGGCTCGAATATCCACTCGAAGTACCTGCTGATCGACTCGCTCTACGACACCAAGGGCAAGGGCTACGTCCACCGCAAGTTGGTGTACACCGGCTCGCACAACTACACCGGCGGCGCCCTGCGCGACAACGACGAGACCCTGCTCCGCGTCGACAACCCGACGGTGTTCGACGCGTTCCTCGCCAACTGGAACAAGATCCGCGCGCAGATCCCGTGATCAGGCCATCGCGCGCAGCAGGTCGGCGAGGCGGTAGCTGAGGGCGACGAGGGTGAGGCCGCTGTTGGCGATGCCGGCGGCGCGCAGGAGGGAGCCGTCGCAGACAAAGGCGTTGGGGAGGCCGGTGACGCGGAAGAAGTCGGCCGTGGTGTCGCCGGGCGAGGCGACGAACTGGTTGGCGGTGCCCGAGTGGTGGGCGGCGTTGCGGAAGGTCCAGTCGGCGGCCGGCAGGGCCTTGCGCTCGACGATCTCGGAGGCGAACTCGTCGAAGAACGCGTTGACGCTGTGGTCGTAGGAGGCGAGCTCGTCGGCGGTGACGTGCCAGTTGAGCGACGGGCGCTTGCCGGGGGCGAGCTGGATGCCGCGGGTCTTGATCGGCGTCTGCTCGCCGAGGATCAGGACGGAGTAGTAGTCGCCGCGGAACCCCAGCCCGGTCTTGAACAGGATCGCTTCGCGCACGGCCTCGAGGTTGCCGAGCAGCAGCAAGATCTTCTTGGGCGAGAACGGATCGTTGCGGAGATCGGAGAGGATGTAGCGCGCGGGTCCGGTGATCGAGCCGAGCCGCATGTCGACGGCGGGCCGCAGATAGACCACGGTCTTGAGCCCGTCGGTCTTGTAGGTGAGGCCGGCGCGGACCTCGGCCGAGCGGGTCGTGGTGCACGACGCGGTCTTCAGTCGGCTGTCCGGGCGCAGCTTGACCTTCGCGATGTAGGCCATCGGGTGGTCGTGGTAGCCGGCGCAGAACGCGTCGTCCTGGCCGAGCGAGCGCGCGAGCAGCACGGGGGTGGAGAGGCCACCGGCGCTAGAGATCACGTAGTCCGCGTCGAGCCGCTCGACGCCGTTGCGGCCCTTGAGCTCGACGTAGCCGGGCGAGATCTTCTCGACATGGCCGTAGACGACCTTGATCGGGTCGCCGGGGTAACGCTCGTTCGCGAGCTTCCACATGTTGTGGCGCGCCTGCGGCAGGACCATGTGCGCGACGGTCGCAGCGCCGCCGCCGACGCTCGCCTTGTTGGCATCGCGCGCGCGCGCGCACTCGTCGAGCTCGGCCTGCGCGAGGAACAGCGACCAGGCCTTCGCGTAGTACGGCGCGAAGCCGCCGGGCTGGATGCCGGCCTTCTCGAGGTCGTCGTCGTCGAGCTCGATCAGCGCGTTGTGCCAGTAGTTGGAGGTACCACCCAGGCCTTCACCACGGTTGATCGACGTGTTGAGCTCGCCCGTCTTGCACTCGACATCGTGGAACAGCGGGCGCTTCGAGCGGCCCTGCTCGACGACGGTCACCTCGAAGTCGTTGCGTAGCAACGTGCTGAGGAGCGACCCGCATAGCCCGGCTCCGACGACGATAACGCGCTTTTTCATCGGCTTTTGCCGGTATGGTGCCACGGGCCGCGCGCGTCGACAACGCGCGGAGCGGGCCTGTGCGAGGCGCACGACTGTGCGGCGTGCTACCTTGCCGCCCTTCCAATGACCAAGCCCAAGATTCCCGAGCACACGGCCGCCACGTCGGACCTCGACCCCGCCACGGCCGCGCACCTGAACATCCTGAAGCGCCAGCGCCACCGCATCAACCGCGCGCTGCTCAAGCGGCGCCGGCAGAAGTCCGGCCAGTAGGGGCCGGATCCCGTGGGCACCTGTAGCGTCCGCCGCTACAGGCGGAGCCGGGGATTGCTCGTCATTTCAGGCGGATAGCCTGGGGCATGTCGCTTGCGTAACAGGGCCGCATGACTCGAACCCTGTCTCGCATCCTGAACCCCCTGCTCGTCATGCT
>DASWOO010000621.1:0-2513 GCA_036404335.1 Kofleriaceae bacterium | reverse complement strand
AAATGCCCGAGCTTACTGGCGAATCCGGAGGAAGAACGGGCGGCCCGAGGGCGTATGATCAGGGCCATGAACGCGCTTGCTCCGACGACCGATCGCTCGACCTCCGGCAATGATCGCGGGCCGGCGAACGCCGATGCGCCGCAGGCCTCGCCTGGGAAGAACGCGCTGGCGCATCAGGCGGCGTCGGCGGCGATCAGCCCGCAGACGAAGTTCGTGTCGAAGTATGGCAAGGCGGCCGTCGAGCTGGAGAACAAGGATGGCGTGCCCGCGCTGTTCACGCTGGCGCAGGGCGCGCTGGAGTCGGGCTGGGGCCGGAGCGCGATCGGCAATGCGCTGTTTGGCATCAAGGCCGACGCGAGCTGGAAGGGCAAGAAGCAGCTGGTCACGACGACCGAGTTCTTCAGCGACGACAAGCAGGGCCACCGGTTCCCCGAGGTCATCTCGATCACGCCGTCCGGCGGCAAGTTCAAGTACGTCGTGAAGGACTGGTTCCGCGACTACGAGACCGCCGAGGAGGGCCTCGCCGATCACTCGTCCTTCCTGCTGAAGAACAAGCGCTATGCGCCGGCGTTCAATACCGAGTCGCCCGAGGCCTTTGCGACGGCGATCGCGAAGGCGGGGTACGCCACCGATCCGGGGTATGCCGAGACGCTCAAGTCGGTGATCCGCACGGTGCGCTCGCACTGGTCCGCCGAGCTCGGGCCGATTCCGGCGGGTAACGCCAAGGCCAAGACCGGCGGGACGCCGCCCGCGGCAGATGGTAAGGCCGACGGGGCCGCGGCCGGTGGTGCGACCGCGGCCGGTGGTGCGGCGGCCGGTGGTGCGACCGCGGCCGGTGGTGGTGCCGCGGCCGGTCCGCAGCACGAGGCGGCGCCGGCGGCGCACGCCAAGCATCCGGCGCCGGCGATCGACGGCGTGCGCGGCGGCAAGGACGTCCTGTCGCTCGGCATGCAGGGCGCGAGCGTCGGCTACGTGCAGCAGAAGCTCGGGATGCAGGGCAAGGCGGTCGACAGCGACTTCGGGCCGCTCACCGAGGCCGCGGTCAAGAAGTTCCAGCAGACGCATGGCCTGGCAACCGACGGCGTGATCGGCACGAAGACGCTGCTCGCGCTCGACGGCGGCGCGCAGAAGGCCGGCACGCCGGCGAGCGCCAACGAGCAGGCGGCGCACGTCGAGCACGAGAGCAAGGCCGAGGAGACCCACGCACGCGATCACGAAGCTGCCGCCAAGGCCAAGGCCGACGTCAGCCCGCAGGCCAAGTTCGTGGCCAAGTACGGCCACGGCGCGATCGCGCTCGAGAACAAGGACGGCGTCCCGGCGCTGTTCACCCTCGGACAGGCGGCGCTCGAGTCGGGCTGGGGCAAGAGCGCGATCGGCAACGCGCTGTTCGGCATCAAGGCCGGCGCCGGCTGGACGGGCAAGAAGCAGCTGGTGACCACGACCGAGTACTTCGCCGACGACAAGCAGGGCCACCGCTTCCCCGAGGTGATCTCGATTACCCCGGTCACCACCGGCAAGAACGAGGGCAAGTTCAAGTACACCGTGAAGGACTGGTTCCGCGACTACGAGACGGTGGACGACGGCCTCGCCGATCACTCGGCGTTCCTGATGAGCAACAAGCGCTACGCGCCGGCGTTCAACACCGAGACGCCCGAGGCGTTCGCGATGGCGGTCGCCAAGGCCGGCTACGCCACGGCGGCCGGCTACGGCGACACGCTCAAGTCGATGATCGCGACGGTCCGCTCGCACTGGGCCGCGGAGCTCGGGCCGATCCCGCCCGGCAACGCCAAGGCCAAGACCGGCGGCGCGCCGGGGGCCGAGGCGGCGACGCCCGCGAAGTGACGGGCATGCGGCTCGGGCTCCTCTTCGCCGCGCTCGTCGCGCTGTCGTGCGCGCACGAGGCGCCGGCGGTGTCGACCGCACCGGCGACCCGGCACAACGCGACCCGCGCGCACGCCCAGACGATCGTCGAGCAGACCGCGGCGTTCCAGCAGCTGATGAAAGATCAGCCGCGCGTCGGCCTGATGGCGGACGACGGCGACGATCGGCACACCGGGCAGTTCGACTTCCGCGCGTACGTCGAGAACGCCGACGGCGAGATCTCGACCGTCGCCCGCTATCGCGTCGACTTCGCGCACAAGCAGGTCCTGCGCTACGCGGCCGAGGACGACGCCTATCAGCCGATCGCCGGCTCGACCGCGCTGTTCGATTAGCGCAGCGCTTCGAAGTCGACGAAGCCGCGCGCCGGCTCGGTCGCGATCAGCTTGACCGTCACGGCGTCGCCGACGTCGAGGCCGTGCTCGTTGTGGACGACGCGGCCCTCGGCGAGCGGCTGCAGCAGGCGCACGAACGTGCCCTTGGCGCTCGCGCCGGTCACCACGGCGTGGAACGTTTCGCCGATGTGCGACGACAGCATGATCGCGGCGGCGATCTTGCGCATCGTGCGCTCGACCTTGCGGGCCGCGTCCTCGCGCTCGGTGCAATGCTGGGCGAGCGCGATCAGCTCGTCGTCG
>DASWOO010000620.1:0-5284 GCA_036404335.1 Kofleriaceae bacterium | reverse complement strand
TGCAGCGGCAGCGGGATCGCGTGCTGCTGGTTGGCCGTGGTGATGAACATGACGTCGGACAGATCGTAGTCGAGGTCGAGGTAGTGATCGTTGAACGTCGAGTTCTGCTCGGGGTCGAGGACCTCGAGCAGCGCGCTCGCCGGGTCGCCGCGGAAGTCCATCGACATCTTGTCGATCTCGTCGAGCAGGAACACCGGGTTCTGCGAGCCGATCTTCTTGAGCGACTGGATCAGCTTGCCGGGCAGCGCGCCGATGTACGTCCGGCGGTGGCCGCGGATCTCGGCCTCGTCGCGCACGCCGCCCAGCGACTGGCGGACGAACCGCCGGCCGGTCGCGTGCGCGATCGACCGGGCGAGCGACGTCTTGCCGACGCCGGGCGGGCCGACCAGGCACAGGATCGGCCCGCGCTGGTGCGGGACCAGCGCCTGGACCGCGAGGTACTCGAGGATGCGCTCCTTGACCTTCTTGAGCCCGTAGTGCTCGGCCTCGAGGATCGCCTCGGCCTCGTTGATGTCGTGGCGGTCCTCGGTCCGGTCCTCCCACGGCAGCGCGATCACCCAGTCGAGGTAGTTGCGCACCACGGTCGCCTCGGCGCTCATCGGCGACATCTGCTTGAGCTTCTTGAGCTCCTTGAGGCAGCGCTCCTTGGCCTCCTTGCTCATCTTCTTCTGCTTGATCTTCTGCTCGAGCTCGTTCAGCTCGTTCTTGAACTCGTCGCGCTCGCCGCCCAGCTCCTTCTGGATCGCCTGCATCTGCTCGTTGAGATAGAACTCCTTCTGCTGCTTCTCCATCTGCTTCTTGACGCGGGAGCGCAGCTTCTTCTCGACCTGGCGAATCTCGATCTCGCCCTGCATCAGCTCGCCGAGCCGCTCGAGCCGGCGCGCCGGCGACGGGGTCTCGAGCAGCTCCTGCTTGTCCTTGAGCTTGAGCGCGACGTGCGCGACGATCGTGTCGGCGAGCCGGCCCGGCTCCTCGATCGAGCGCACGCTGACCAGCATCTCGGGCGGGATCCGGGTGTTGAGCTTGACGTAGTCCTCGAACACGTCCTGGATCGAGCGGGTCAGCGCGGCGATCTCGGCGGGATCGTCGTCGAGCTCCTAGACGTCCTCGACGTCGCACACGAAGAACGGGTCGCGCTGCGCGAACCCGCGGATCCGCGCGCGGGCGCGGCCCTCGACGAGGACCTTGACGGGGCCCTTGGGGAACCGCAGCAGCTGGATGATGTGGCCGACGGTGCCGATCGCGAAGATGTCCTCCTCGCTGGGATCGTCGGTCTTCGCGCGGCGCTGCGCCGCGAGCAGCAGCTGGCGATCACCGGCCATCGCCTCCTCGAGCGCCGACAGCGACCTGTCGCGGCCGACGAACAGCGGCACGACCATGTGCGGAAACACGATGATGTCGCGCAGCGGAAGGAGCGGGAGCCGATAGCCGCCGGCGCCGCGATCATCGATCTTCATGACCTGATACTTTAGGCCCGACGCGCACTTGCGCAAGAAATCGCGGGCGCCTGAGGAGAACTGGCATCGTTTCTGCTAGTTGCGCCGCGTCCGGTGTAGCGATGCGCCACTGCGTGGATGTAGGTGCGCTCGCACCAAGTGAACCAATGGCCACAACGTCGCGATTCCGCCCCAGCGATCTGGTCACGATCTGAGGGCTTGGCCGCGTAACTGCCGATGGCCTGGTCGACGGCCGGGGCGTGGGGCCTCACCTCGGCTTGGCCCCAGACTTGCGAATAGCTCCCGTTTAACGGCATTCGCCACTACAAGGTCCACGGTTATATGAAGCCTATCAAGTCTCTGCTCATCCTCGCGATCGTCTGCATCCCCGCCCTGGCCTCCGCCCAGGGCTACTACGGAAACGGTGGTGGCCGCGGGACGGTCGAAGGCGGCTTCCACAACCGCACGGGGCGGCTGACGTTCGGCGCCGCGATCGGCCTGGGCGGCATGAGCGACAACGGCAGCTCGATCACCAGCTGCAATAACTGCGATTACCACCCGCTGGCCGGCGAGGCCGATCTGCACATCGGCGGCGTGCTCAGCCCGCGGTTCGCGCTGATGTTCGAGGCGCAGTTCAACGCCCAGACGATCCACGCCAACGCCTACGACAACGACACCACGCTGGTGCAGAGCGCGGCGATGATCGCCGGCCAGTTCTGGATCCTGCCGGTGCTGTGGGTCAAGGGCGGCATCGGGTTCTCGAACCTGCAGGTCAACGACGACTACTTCAGCCGCGACTTCGGCAACGGCCTGGCGGTGATGGGTGCGGTCGGCGTCGAGCTGATGTCGGCCCGCAACTTCGCGCTGGAGCTCCAGGGCCGGCTGATCGAGGGCACGTACGACGGCGGCGACGACCACGTGACGTCGGGGACCATCGGCATCGGCGTGAACTGGTACTAATCGGCGACCATGAGAATCGTCCTGGTCGAAGACAACCAGCAGCTCGCGACGACGATCGCCGACGGGCTGACCGAGGATGGCTACGCGGTCGACGTGGTCGGCACCGCGGCCGATGCGATCGAGCGCGGCCTGCGCCGCGACCTCGACCTCATGGTGCTCGACCTGGGGCTGCCCGACCGTGACGGCATCGAGGTGCTGAACGATCTGCGCGCCGCGCGGATCAACGTGCCGATCCTGGTGCTGACCGCGCGCGACGCGGTCGAGGCCCGGGTCGCGGCGCTGCACGCCGGCGCCGACGACTACCTGGTCAAGCCGTTCGCGTTCGACGAGCTGGTCGCGCGGATCGCCGCGCTCGCCCGCCGCGCCGCCGGGCCGCGCTGGGCCCCGGCGACCGACGTGCCGCTGACGATGCGCGACGATCTGGTGATCGAGTCCGGCGGCCGGACGGTGTCGCTGTCGCCGCGCGAGTACGCGCTGTTCGGCTGCCTGCTGCGCCGGCGCGGCGAGGTCGTCGCCCGCACCGAGATCCTGCGCGACGCGTTCGGCTACGAGTTCGATCCCGGCACCAACGTGATCGACGTGCACCTGAACCATCTGCGCAAGAAGCTGCAGGGCTTCCCGGTCTCGATCGAGACCGTGCGCGGTGCCGGGATCCGCCTCGTGGTGGCGGAGTGACCTCACCGACGACGCTCGGCGGCAACCTCGGGCGCTCGTTCGCATTCGCGACCGTGATCGGCATGGTGGTGTTCGCGGTGATCCAGGCGCTGGTCATCTACGTCACCGAGATCGGCGAGGAGTGTGCGCCCGGCGTGCCCGAGGATCCGCCGAGCGAGATCATCGCGCAGTGCGCGATCGCCCTGGCGATCTCGACGCCGTTCGGCGTGGCGCTGTCGGTCGCGCTCGGCCGCCGGCTGACCACGCCGACCACGCGGCGGCTCGACGAGGTGATCGAGAGCGCCAAGCGGATGACCGGCGAGCGGCTCGACGAGCGGCTGCCGATCAGCACCAGCCTCGATCCGCTCGATCGGCTGTCGGCCGCGATCAACGACGTGCTGGCCCGGGTCCAGCGCGGCGTCGCCGCCCAGCAGCAGTTCGCCGCCGACGCGTCGCACGAGCTGCGCACGCCGCTCGCGGTGATCTCGGCCAACCTCGAGGTCGCGCGCCGCAAGTCGCGCGACGCCGCGCACTGGGAGCACGTCGCCGACCAGACCCTGGCCGAGGTCCACCGGATGCATGTCCTGGTCGACAAGCTGCTGCAGCTGTCGCGCGCCGGCGGGGCGGGGCTGCACCAGGAGCGCACCGATCTGCGGCTGATCGCCGGCGCGGCGGTGGAGCGCGCGACGATGATCGGCAAGGATCGCAAGGTCTCGGTCGAGCTCGGGCCGTGCCCGACGGTGATCGTCCAGGTCGATCCCGACGCGATCGGCATCGTCATCGACAACCTGGTGCGCAACGCGATCGACCACTCGCCGTCCGAGGGCGTGGTCACCGTCCGGGTCGATCACCCGGCCGGCGGCGACGCGCCCGGCTCGATCATCACCGTCGAGGATCGCGGCCCGGGCGTGCCCCGGGAGCTGCGCACCCGGATCTTCGAGCCGTTCGCGCGCGGCCGGGCCACCGACCGCACGTCGGGCACCGGCCTGGGCCTGGGCCTGGCGATCTGCCGGCGGATCGTCGATGGCCACCGCGGCACGATCGTCGTCGACGATCGCCCGGGCGGCGGCGCGCGGTTCACGGTCGCGCTGCCGGCCACCTGATCGCGATCGAGACCGCGATCAGGCTTCGGCGGACGCCTTGGTCTCTTTGCTGTAGGTGATCAGCGGCGAGCCGTGCTTCTCGATCACGTCCTCGTTGATGATCACTTCGCTGACCGACTGGCCCGGCGTGTCGTACATGATGTCGAGCAGCGCGCTCTCGAGGATCGCGCGCAGGCCACGCGCGCCGCTCTTCTGCAGCGCGGCCATGTTGGCGACCTTGGTCAACGCGCCCTTGCCGAACTTGAGCTTGACCCCGTCCATCTCGAACAGCTTCTGGTACTGCTTGACCAGCGCGTTCTTGGGCTGGGTCAGGATCTGGACCAGCGCCTCTTCCGACAGCTCGTGGAGCGGCGCGATCACCGGCAGGCGGCCGATGAACTCGGGGATCATGCCGTACTTGAGCAGATCCTCGGGCTCGACCTCCTGGATCAGCTCCCACTGCGAGCGCTCGACCTTCTTGTTCATGCCGACGCCGAAGCCGATCATCTTCTGACCGACCCGGTTCTCGATGATGTCCTCGAGGCCGGTGAACGCGCCGCCGCAGATGAACAGGATGTTGGTCGTGTCGACCTGCAGGAACTCCTGCTGCGGGTGCTTGCGGCCGCCCTTGGGCGGCACCGAGGCGGTCGTGCCCTCGATGATCTTGAGCAGGGCCTGCTGTACGCCCTCGCCCGACACGTCGCGGGTGATCGACGGGTTGTCGCTCTTGCGCGCGATCTTGTCGATCTCGTCGATGTAGACGATGCCGCGCTGCGCGCGCTCGATGTCGTGATCGGCGTTCTGCAGCAGCGAGACGATGATGTTCTCGACGTCCTCGCCGACGTAGCCCGCCTCGGTCAGGTTGGTCGCGTCGGCGATCGCGAACGGCACGTTGAGGATGCGCGCCAGGGTCTGGGCGAGCAGGGTCTTGCCCGAGCCGGTCGGCCCGAGCAGGAGGATGTTCGACTTCTGCAGCTCGACATCCTCGTCGGACTGGCCGGTCTGCTTGTGGTAGATGCGCTTGTAATGATTGTGGACCGCGACCGCGAGGATCTTCTTCGCGCGGTCCTGGCCGATCACGTACTCGTCGAGGACCTTCTTGATCTGCGCCGGCTTGGGGATCGAGCTGGTGCCGTAGCTCTGGTCCTCCTT
>DASWOO010000619.1:0-4566 GCA_036404335.1 Kofleriaceae bacterium | reverse complement strand
CGCGTGGTGGCCGGTCGCGGGATCGTCGCCGGCGCAGCTGGCGAGCAGCGCGGGGCCCGACATCACGGTGACCGCCAGGAACATCGACAGAGAGTTGAGCTTGGGCATGTCCGCACCCAGCGCAAGCGATGCGCCAGACCGGGCCACGCCGCGTCGCGTGGTTAGCGCGCGCGAGCGAGAACTGCCGGTTCTCAGCCGGCAGCTTCGCTCGCCACCGAGACCTGCCAGTTCTCAGCTGGGGGCGATCACACCGTTCGATATCAGGATATTTCGGCGCCGTGGTAGAACGCTGGCCATGGGCCTCGAAGGCACACAGCACACCGAGCTCACCCACGCCGCCGAGATGGGCCAGCTCGCGGACGTCCAGACCCGGCTCGCCGCCGGCGACAGCGTGGACGACAAGGACGGCGACGGCTACACCGCGCTGATCCTGGCCGCGCGCTACGGCCACCAGCCGGTCGTCGAGCTGCTGCTCGCCCTGGGCGCGCAGGTCAACGCCACGCAGGCCCACGACAAGACCGCGCTGATGTACGCGGCCGATGAGGGCCACACCGAGATCGCCCGGCGGCTGATCGAGGCCGGCGCCACGCCGAGCCTGCGCAGCAAGGGCGGCACCACCGCGCTCAAGGTCGCCCGGATCCGCGGCCACAACGAGATCGTCGCGATGCTCGTCCAGGCCGGCGCGACCGAGTAGCCGCCGCGCCCTGCGGCTGTCCGGGCCGGGGGAGCGTGCTACCGTTCACATGTGGATCGACCCTCGCCCGAGCAGCTCGCGCGCTACCGCGCGATGACCCCGGCCGAGCGACTCCAGCAGGCCTTCGCGCTCTACTGGCAGGCGCGTAGCCTGCGCGAGGCCTACGAGCGCACGCTTCATCCCGACTGGAGCGACGCCGAGCTCCATGATCACGTGAAGAAGATCTTCCTGCGTGCTTCCACCTAACCTGCTCGAGCCGTTCGTCGTCCGGCTCGAGCGGCTCGGGCTTCCGTACGCGATCACCGGCAGCACCGCGGGCATCATCTACGGTGAGCCACGCACGACGTTGACATCGTCGTCGCGCTTGCGCCACGCCACGTCCGGGCGTTCGTCGACAGCTTCCCGCTCGATGAGCTCTATTGCCCACCGGAAGAGGTGCTCGCGGTCGAGGTTCGCCGTGGCCAGCGTGGCCACTGCAACCTGATCCATCACGACACGGGCTTCAAGGCCGACATCTACATCGCGTTCGACGAGCTCCACCGCTGGGCGCTCGCTCATCGACGCAGCTTTGTTGCTGGCGGCATCCAGCTCTCGGTTGCGCCGATCGAGTACGTCATCCTGCGCAAGCTCGAATACTTTCGCGAAGGCCAATCCGAGAAGCACCTGCGCGACATCCGCGGCATGCTCGACGTGTCGGCTGGACACATCGATCGCGCGTTTCTAGACAGCTGGATCGCTCGGCTCGGGCTCGAGACGGCGTGGGCTACCGTCGGCGCCGATGCGACTGGCTAGATAGCCTGCGGCTGTCCGGCCCGGGCGAACCAGGCTTGCCGGCTTCGCGTCGACGTGCAACATCGCACGGTACCGATGGCGAAGTCCTCCAAGCCAAGCGCGCCGGCCGTGGTCGGCGATGATGGCCTGGGCTGGATCGACGCCGGCGGTGGCTATCAGCTGTCGCTCGACGCGGACAAGCTGGTCGCGCGCAACGCCAAGCGCAGGCTGGCTGCCGTGCCGCGGGATGTCCGGGCGAGCGCGGCCGCGGCGCAGCTCGAGGCGCTGCGCGACTGGCTGGCCGAGCACGAGCGCGACTGCGCGGCCACGGTCGATCAATGGATGCTGCGATCGCGGCCGGTGCCGCGCGCCGTGCTCGAGCAGGTCTGGCCCGATCCGGCGTGGCGCCGGCCGCTCGAGAACGCGGTCGTCGCCGCGATCCGCGCCGATGGCAGCCTCGACCCCGCGCGCGCCGGGCTGTTCCGCGGGGTCGACGCCGGACGCGGCGTGGGCGTGGTCGACCTCGATGGCGAGACCGCGTGGCTGTCGAGCGCGCAGATCGCGATCCCGCACCCGATCCTGCTCGCCGAGCTCGACGGCTGGCGCGAGCTGATCACGCAGATCGGCGCGACCCAGGCCAGCGCACAGCTGCATCGCCAGACCTACGCGCGGCCGGCCGGCGCCGGCGCGGCGATCACCGACTTCGAGCACGGCAAGTTCGCGATGCTGATGCACGCGGTCGGCAAGGCGCGCGCGCTCGGCTACAAGGTGCGCGGCGGGTTCGCCGTCTGCCAGGTCTGGGACGGCCCGGCCGCCGAGGCGCGCTACTGGATCGGCGCGGCTTCGCCCGAGGCCGAGACCGTGACCGGCGCGCTGGTGTGGGTCGACGACCGCGAGCGCAGCGTGCCGATCGCGCAGCTCGGCCCCGTCGCGTTCTCCGAGGGCATGCGGATGGCGGCGGCGATCTACGCCGCGCGGCTCGCCGAGCGCGAGGACGTGCCGTGACCGCCGAGGTGCTGCGCCCGGGCGAGCTCGCGCCGGTGGGGGCCGAGGCCGGCGCGCCGGTCGATCCCGTGGTCGCCCGCGCGTACCAGCATCCGGTGCTGCCCGGCCGGGTGGTCGTCCGGCTGGCCGCGCAGCCGGTCACGCTCGCCGACGATCTCGAGATGCGCATGCTCGGCTTCGGCCCGGGCGCGGATCGCGGCCCGGTCGCCCAGCAGCGCCGCCGGCCGCTCGGCTTCCCCGGCTGGTGCCTGGTCCACGATCCCGACCACGCGCGCCACGCGCTCGAGGTCGTCGGCGAGCTCAAGCAACTCGCGCGGCTCGCCGGGACCCGGCCGGCGCTGACCAAGGATGGCCTCGACGCGCTCGCCGCCCGGCTCGGCCAGACCGCGCCGCGGTGCGTGCCGTCGTTCTACGAGGAGGCCGGCCGCGCGTTCATCGCGCAGGGCGCGCCGAGCTTCGCCGCGACGATGTTCGCGCGGGCGCGCGAGGCGGAGGCGGTGCACGCGCTGGCGATCGACGAGCCGCACCGGCGGGCGACGTTCCTCGAGTTCGCGCTCGCCGGCGCGGTCACCACCCGGGCGCTCACCGAGCACGCCCGGGACCTCGCGGCCCACCACGCGCCGGCCGAGGCCTACGCCGACTTCCGTCAGCTCTGCGTCCAGCGCACGCTCGGCGGCCTGCCGCCGTGGACCGGCATGGCCCGGGACCTGCGCCGGCTGGCGAAGGCCGCGGGGCTCGATCCCGACGCGCAGGACCTCGGCTTCGTCGAGGAGATCATCCAGTCGCCGGCGCTGGCCCGGGCGGCGCCGGAATTCTGGCGCAGCTATGCCGAGGCGATCACCGCGCTCGGCCGGCGGTCGCCGCGGGTGCGCGGCGTGCTGGTCGACCTGTTCCCGGCCGAGGCCGCGGAGGCCTGGCTCGCGCTGCTCGAGTCGACCGGCGCGATCGACGAGTGGGTCACCGGCGACGCGCCGGCCGAGGCGCGGTCGAGCCTGCCGGCCGCCGCGTGGCTCGACCAGCTGTGCCAGCACGGCGGGGCCGCCGCGCACGTCTTCGGCCTGCTGCGGCGGATGGCGCCGCGGCTGGTCGCCGACGGCGCGCCGATCGCGGCGGTGACCGGCGGGCTCGGGCTCGACCTCGATCTCGCGGAGCTGGCCCTCGCGCTCGGCGTGAAGGTCCAGCCGGCGCCGCGGGCGCGCCTCGCGCTCGATCGCTGGGCGGCGGCCGCGAGCCAGCCCGAGCGCGGCCGCGATCCGGTGCACGCCGCGGCGCACCCGGTGATCGGCCCGCGGATGGTCGAGGCGATCGGCGCGGCGCTCGGCGCGCCGGCGTTCGACGCCGCGTCGCATGGCAAGCGCGGCTGGCTTGCCGCCAAGCGCGCGTGGCTCGAGGGCCAGCTGGCGCGAGCCGAGGCCGGTGGCCTGCCCGGGCAGAGCGCCGCGCTCGACGAGCTGGAGCGCCACGCCCGCCCCGAGCTGTTCGCCGAGCTGCCGGCGCTGCACGCGCGGCTGGCCGCGCTCGACGTCGCCCCGGCGCTCGCGCGCAGCTTGCGCACCGGCGTGATCGACGAGCTCGGCTGGCCGGCGCTCGAGGCCGCGGCGGCCGAGCTGGCGGGCGACGGCGAGGTCGAGCTCGGCCTGCACGGCGGGCTGCCCGCGGCGATCCTCGCCGGGCCGACCCGGGTGATCGCGGTGTCGCCGCGCGGCCGGCTCGGCGCGCACGACCTGGTGATCCCGGCGAGCCACGAGCTGGTCACCGCGCGCTACATCGGCGGCCAGTTCCTGGTGCTGATCCGCCAGCACCACCGCGTGCGCGGCTACTGGAGCCGCGCGCCGCACGAGCTGTTCGACGTCGCGGCCCACGCGTGGCAGATCGATCCGGTCGCGCCGCGCGCCTGCATGCTCGCCGACGGCGCGTGGCTCGAGCGCGGTCAGCCGGTGCGGGCCGGCGATCGCGGCTGGCCGGCCGAGCGGATCGCCGCGGCCGACGGCGTCACGGCCTGGCTGGGCGAGGCGCAGGGCCGGCGGACGATCCATCGCGAGGTGTCGGCGAGCGGCGAGCCGGGCCGCGCGAGCTGGGCCGCGTTCCTCGAGGCC
>DASWOO010000618.1:0-1778 GCA_036404335.1 Kofleriaceae bacterium | reverse complement strand
CCCGCCGCGCGACGAGCGGCAGCGGATGGTGTCGTGGGCGACCTCGCTCGAGCGGCACGCGATCGAGCTGTCGGATCCGAGCGAGCTCGCCGCGCGCTATCGCGTCGGACCCGGCACGATCGAGCGCGTCTGCGCCGAGGTCGCGCGCCGCCCCGATCCGCCGACGGACGCCGTCTCGTGGATCCGCGAGCTCGACGACGCCGTCCGCCAGCACCTCGAGAACCGGCTCGGCGCGACCGCCAACCGGATCACCCGGCTCGCGAGCTGGGCCGATATCGTGTTGCCCGAGGACATCACCGACTCGCTGCTCGAGCTCACCGCCCGCGTCCGCCACCGCAAGCAGGTCTACGAGCAGTGGGGCTTCGATCGCTCGATGACCACGTCGCGCGGCATCACCGCGCTGTTCCAGGGCAGCCCAGGCACCGGCAAGACCATGGTCGCCGGCGTGATCGCGCGCGACCTTGGCCTCGAGGTCTATCGCGTCGACGTCTCGCGCATCACCTCGAAGTGGATCGGCGAGACCGAGAAGAACCTCGGCCAGCTGTTCGACGCCGCCGAGGACGGCCAGGTCCTGCTGCTGTTCGACGAGGCCGACTCGCTGTTCTCCAAGCGCACCGAGGTCAAGACCTCGGTCGATCGCTACGCCAACATGGAGGTGAACTATCTCCTGCAGCGCCTCGATAGCTTCGAGGGCATCGCGATCCTCACGACCAACTTCGGCAACTCGATCGACCCGGCGTTCAAGCGCCGCCTGACCTATCGCGTGACCTTCCCGTTCCCCGACGAGGAGATGCGCGAGCAGCTGTGGAAGTCGCTGATCCCCGCGCAGGTCCCCGTGCTGGGCAAGCTCGACTTCGCGGGCCTGTCGCAGCGGTTCCGGCTGTCGGGCGGCTATATCCGCAACGCCGCCCTGCGCGCCGCGTTCCTCGCCGCCGAGGAGGGCACCTCGCTGACCCACGATCACCTCGAGCGCGCGATCCGCATGGAGTTCCGCGAGATCGGCAAGCTCGCCGAGTCCGGCACGCTCGAGTGATCAGGTCGCGAACGGCACGGTCAGCCGCTCGCTGAGCGCCCACAGCTGCTCGGCGGCCTCGGGGTCGATCGCGTACGGCATCACCCCGGTCTCGACCGCCGAGTCGCCGAGCCCCTGCGGCGCGCCCTGCCGCGTCGCCGGCACCACCGCCGCGAGGTCGACGTTCTCGCAGTACACGCCGCCCTTGCCGTCGAGCTGCGGGCTGGTCGCGCACCACACCGACGTCGCCGCGCCCTGCGCCGGCGTCTTGGTCTCGGGCGAGGCGATCGGCCGCCCCGCCTCGTCGATCACGCGCGCCTGCTGCAGCTCCGCCGCCGACAGGTGCCGGACGAGCGGCGTCAAGATCCGCCCCGGGTGCACCGCGAACGCGCGCACCTGGTGCGCGGCGCCCCGCCGGTCGAGCGCCACCGCGAACAGCGCGTTGGCGGTCTTCGACTGACCGTAGGCCAGCCACCGGTCGTAGTCGCGCCGCTCGAAGTTCGGATCGTCGAAGCGCATCGCCGAGAACCGATGGCCCCACGACGTCAGCTCGACCACCCGCGCGCCCCGTGCCGCGACCAGCGCCGGCCACAGCCGCGCGGTCAGCTGGAAGTGCCCCAGGTGGTTCGTCGCGAACTGCGCCTCGTAGCCGCGCGGATCGCGCGCGAGCGGCGACGCCATGATCCCGGCGTTGTTGATCAGCAGGTGGATCGCGCCATGCCGCGCCACGAGCCGCGCCGCGCACCCGTCGATCGACGCCGGGTCC
>DASWOO010000617.1:0-8731 GCA_036404335.1 Kofleriaceae bacterium | reverse complement strand
GTGCGGGCGCAGGTGATGGCGGAGGCGCAGGTGCGGGCGCAGGTGATGGCGGAGGCGCAGGCGGGGGCGGAGGCGGAGGCGCAGGCGGGGGCGGAGGCGCAGGCGGGGGCGGGGCCGCGGGCGGAGGCGCGGGTGATGGCGGAGGCGCAGGCGCTCGTGGCGGCGCTGGCGATGGCGTCGTCGCTGGTGCTGGTGCTGGTGGAGGCGGGGGCGGGGGCGCGGGCGGAGGCGCGGGCGCAGGTGCGGGCGACGGGGGCAACGGGGTGCGGGCGAAGGGCGCGAATGGGGCGAGCGGCGATGCGGCGCGGGCGTTGCGCGAGGAGCCGTTTCCGGATGCCCGGGTGCTGCTCGGGCGATACAACCTGCGGGCGAAGAAGGGCTTCGGGCAGAACTTTCTGATCTCGGAGCGGGCGTTCCGGGCGATCGTGGACGCGACGGTCAGGTCGGATGACGACTGGATCGTGGAGATCGGGGCGGGGCTGGGGACGCTGACGGCGCGGCTGGCGGAGCGCGTGCCCGAGGGCAAGGTGATCGCGCTGGAGCGCGACCCGGACATGATCGGCGTGCTGCGCGCGGAGCTGGCGGGCGTCGATAACGTCGAGATCGAGGCGGTCGATGCGCTGCGCTACGACCTGAAGATGGCGGCGCGGTGGCGCGGCGACTCGATCGCGGTGTGCGGGAACTTGCCGTATCACATCGCGGCGCCGCTGCTGTTCCGGGTGATCGAGGCGCGGACGGTGGTGCGGTGCGCGGTGGTGATGGTGCAGAAGGAAATGGCGGACCGGATCGTCGCGCCGCCAGGCGGCAAGGAGTACGGGGCGCTGGGCGTGATGATCCGGACCTACGTCGACGTGTCGACGGTGCTGAAGGTCGGCGCCGGGTCGTTCGTGCCGCCGCCGAAGATCGACTCGACGGTGATCAAGCTGACGCCGCTCGCGGGCGGCGCGACGCGCGTGCCGATCGCGGACGAGGCCCACTATTCGGTGGTCGTGCACGCGGCGTTCGGCCAGCGGCGCAAGACGCTGCGGAACGCGCTGCGCGCCGTGTTCGACGATGCGGCGGTCGACGCCGCGCTGGCCGCGACCGCGATCGACGGGCAGCGGCGGGGCGAGACGCTCGACATCGCCGAGTTCGGCAAGCTGGCCGCCGCGCTGCCTGCGAAGTCCGCGGAGCCGGCGCCGGCAGGCTGAGACAAGCCGCCGCGTGCGGAGTCGCACGTTAACATTGGCGGTGCGACCCGGGTCAGCCGCCGGCCTCTGTTTGCCTAGCGGGGCAAGCTGTATCAGGATGCCGCGCGGCGGCGCTGAATAGGGTCAGCCGACCCGCCGTCCACCCGTCGTACTCAACTCCAGGATTGAACTGCCCATGTCGAAGCTCGGATTCTTTGCCCTCCTGACGTCGGTCCTCGGTGCGCTCACGTTCGCGAGCATGTCGTCGCCGGCCGAGGCCGACGGCGCCGCGTGCGTTCACAAGGATCTCAAGACCGACCTGGTGAAGCAGGCGTGCGCCAAGGGCGGCCAGCCCGAGGCCAAGGCCGCGATGAAGGCGTTCATGAAGGAGAAGAAGATCAAGAGCTGCAACGAGTGCCACTCGAAGCTCGCCCCGAGCTACGACCTCAAGCCCGACGGGCTCGATCAGTTCACGAAGGCCGGCGGCAAGTAGCGCCGGCTACGACGCGCACTTCGACTTGTTCTTCAGGTCCCGCTTGAGGGCGCCGTCGAGGTCGGTGGCCTGCTTGCTGACGTTGGACTTGGGGTACTTCTGCTTGATCAGGCCGAGGTAGGTCCGGGCCTCGGTGCAGTTCTTGAGCTGCTGGGCGGCGAGGGCGGCGAAGTACAGGCCATCGTCGGCGAGGTCGCTGGCCGGGTACTTGTCGTAGAGCTGCTGGTAGACGCCGATCGCGTGGTCGTAGTCCTTGAGGTTCGAGTAGGCCTGGCCCCGGAAGTAGATCGAGTCGTCGGCCTTGTCGTGGGTCGGGTAGCTGGTGGCGAGGCGCTTGAACAGGTCGATCGCCTCGTTGTAGCGCTGGGCCTCGAACGCGGCCGAGCCGAGCTTCCACAGGTCGTCCGGGCCAGACGCCGCCGTGGCCTTGCCGCTCTCGACCGAGCCGAGCCGCTGCTCGAGGGCGTCGAGGCGGTCCGCGGTGGTCTTCTGCGAGGTCTTGAGCTCGTTGATCGAGTTGTTGATCGCGGTGACCAGGCCGTTGGCGGTCCGGACGTCGTTGCGCAGGGAGTCGACGTCGGCGCCGATGTCGGCGCTGTTGCGCTTGAGCACCTTGGTGGCGTCGTCGAGCACCTTCTGGAGCTGGGCGACCTGGTCGTCGAGGGTCTTCTCCTTGGCGTCGAGCCGGCCCTGGACCAGGGTCAGGTCCTTGCGCAGGGTCTCGCCCTCGCTCTTGGTCGTGACCCAGAAGCAGCCGCCCAGGGCCAGCGCCAGCGCGGCGGCCAGGGCAGCCGAAAACACGGTCGGACGGGTGTGCGTCATCTGACTCGACTCCTTTAGTGCCACTGGAACTCGACCCGGCGGTCCTTGTCATCGCCCAGGCCGGTCGGCTCGGTCTCGCCCTTGGGCACGACCTGGAGCCGCGCCGGGTCGGTGCCTAGCCGCGCCATGTAGTCGGCGACGGTCTGCGCGCGGCGCTCGGACAGCGCGATGTTGTACTCCTCGGTGCCCGAGGTGTCGGTGTGGCCGATCAGGTAGGTGTTCTTGCCCTTGGCCTTCTCGAGGCAGGCGACGTTGGCGGCGAGCCGGTCGCGCTCGCTGGGCTGGACGTTGGAGTCGTCGAACCCGAAGTACACCGTCGACAGGGTGCACGGCGCGTCGCCGGGCTGGCCGGCGGTGGCCTTACGGCACGCGCCGTTGACGCAGTCCTCGTCGTCGGCGCACTGGTCGTCCTTGCTGCACTTCTTGACCGGGGCGCAGGCGCCGCTCGAGCAGGTGCCGCTCGGGCACTCGCTGTCCGACGCGCACGCCTTGCACTTGCCAGCCTGGCAGACCTTGCCATCGGCGCACTGGTCGTCGCGCTCGCACTCGGGGGCCGCGGTGCACGCGTTGGCGGTACAGCGCTTGCCGGCGCCGCACTGGGCGTCGCTGGTGCACTCGACGCAGGTGTTGGCCGCGCAGCTGAGGCCCGCCTTGCAGTCCTTGTCGGCCTTGCAGCCCGGCTTCTTCGACGAGTCCCCGCAGCTCGTCATCGCGAAGCCGAGCACCAGGGCGACCGACGCCACCAGGATGGCTCCTCCGAAAGCGGACAGCGAACGATGCATGGTCTGGGAACCTAAATGCCCTCAGCAGGTTAGTCAAATCATCGCGAAGGGGTGCTAGCTTTCGGGCGATGGCGCGCAGCAGGCTCCTGGTGATCGATGACGAGCCGAACATCCGGACCACGGTGCGCCGGTCGCTCGAGCTCGAGGGCTATGCGGTCGAGGTCGCCGATAGCGCCCAGGCCGGCCTGGCCAAGCTCCACGATAACGACATCGACCTGGTCCTGCTCGACGTGATGATGCCCGGCGAGAGCGGGCTCGAGGTCCTGCCCAAGATCCGCGCCGCCAGCCCCGACACCGTCGTGGTCATGATGTCGGGCAACGCATCGATCGACACCGCGGTGCAGGCGACCAAGGGCGGCGCCCACGACTTCATCGAGAAGCCGTTGTCGGGCGACAAGCTGTTGATCACCGTGCAGAACGCGCTGTCGTTCGCCCGGCTGCGCGACGAGAACGCCCGGCTGCGCGGCCGCGCCCAGGCCGACTTCGCGATGATCGGCCGGGCCGCGGCGATGAAGCCGATCTTCGACAAGGTCGCCAAGACCGCGCCGAGCAACGCGCGCGTGCTGGTCACCGGCGAGAACGGCACCGGCAAGGAGCTGGTCGCGCGGGCGCTGCACCAGAACAGCAAGCGGGCTGACGGGCCGTTCGTGAAGCTCAACTGCGCGGCGATCCCGAGCGAGCTGATCGAGAGCGAGCTGTTCGGGCACGAGAAAGGCGCGTTCACCGGCGCGACCCAGCAGCGGCGCGGCAAGTTCGAGCTCGCGGACGGCGGCACGCTGTTCCTCGACGAGGTGGGCGACATGAACCCCAGCGCCCAGGCCAAGGTCCTGCGCGTCCTGCAGGAGCACGAGCTCGAGCGCGTCGGCGGCGGCGACACGATCAAGGTCGACGTCCGGGTGATCGCGGCGACCAACAAGGATCTGGCGGCCGAGATCGTGGCCGGCCGGTTCCGTGAGGACTTGTTCTACCGGCTGGCCGTGGTGCCGATCGAGCTGCCGCCGCTGCGCGCGCGGCGCGAGGACATTCCGGCGCTGGTCGAGCACATGATCGGCCAGGTCTGCGCCGACAACGACCGGCGGGCCAAGCGGGTCGCGCCGTCGGCGATGACGTTGATCATGCAGCACGAGTGGCCGGGCAACGTGCGCGAGCTGAAGAACGTCGTCGAGCGGCTGGCGATCCTGACCGGCGACGCCGAGGTGATCACCGAGGCCGACGTCGGCGACGCGCTGCCGCGGGTCAAGGCGGTCAAGGCCGAGTACGCGCGCGGCACGCCGTTCAAGGATCTGGTCGCCGGCGCGGAGCGCGAGATCATCATCGCCGCGCTCGAGGCCAACGATCACCACGTGTCCAACACCGCGCGCGAGCTGCAGCTCGAGCGCAGCCACCTCTACAAGAAGATGCGCGCGCTGGGCATCGACCACCGCAGCGACGACGAGCCTACGGCGTAGGCGGGTAGAGGATGCGGGCGCGCGCGGCCTTGCCGGCGACGTCGGGAGCCTTGCCGCTGGCGTCGGACCAGGCGGCGGCGAAGCCCTGATCGAGCGCGACGACCGACGGAAACTCCTGGTCGTTCTCGGTCGTCGTCGGGATCACGAAGTTGCCGCCGACGGTCTCGCCCGAGTCCTCGAGATACTGGCCGAACACGCCGCACATGCTGCCGTCGCCCTGGGTGCCGCACGCGTGCCAGGCGACGAGCACGGTGCCGTCGGCGGCGTGGGCGATCGCGAACGAGTCGTCGTTGGGCGCGCCGTCCTCGGAGGCCGACTTGTCGGTGACCAGGGTCGGCGTGCCGAGCAGCTTGCCGGTGGCGTCCATGCGGTAGAGGTCGATGCGGCCGGGGCCGTTGCCGGTGATCTGCGCCCAGCGCACGGCGATGACAAACCCGCCGGCGGCGCCCGGCGCGATCCGGGCGAACGCGACCTCCTGCGTCGCGCTCTTGGCGACCGGCACGAGGTCCGCGGCCGCCAGCACGCCGGCGCTGGTCGCGAGCCGCGCGTGGAGGTTGCCGTCGACGATCCAGGTGAACAGGACGTTGTCGCCGCTGGCGCCGACGTCGGCCCGACGGGCGTCGATCGTGCCGGTCGACACCGTGAGCGGCGCGGCGAGCAGCGGGGTGCAGTCCGGCTTGACGATCTGCGCGCGGATGACCTCGTTGGTGCTGACCAGCGTGTTCCACGCCGCGGCGAAGTTGCCGGTGGCGAGCGCGGCGACCGACACGACGTCGGCCGAGTCGTTCGAGATCGCCGTCGAGGTCTGATCCGAGGTGGCACGGCCGGCGGTGTCGAACGGCCGGCACGCGATGCCCTGGATCGTGAGCGACGCCGGGTCGTAGTAGTCCCACAGCGCGACCGTCACCGCCGCCGTCGACGCGACCGCGGGGATCGACGAGTAGGTCGTCGGCGAGGTGTTGAGCGCGAACGCGTTGGTGCCGGCGGCCAGGGCGGTCGAGGCCGGCACGCCCTTGGCATCGAACCGGCGGGCGTAGAGGCTGCAGGAGTTGGTCGGGCAGGCGTCCTCGAACGCGACGGTCCACGGCCCGCCCGGCACCGCGGCGAGCTGGAAGCCGCTGGCCTCGTAGTCGCGGTCGGGGTACTGGTCGCCGGCGTAGTCGGTGTTGACCACGAAGTCGGTGGTGTCGAGCTGGACCGCGGCGCCGTCGTCGGTGAGCTGGGCGGTCGCGGTGCCGTGGCCGACGACCAGGCCGGCGGCGTCGGTGGCGTCGATCGCGATGTCGAGCGCGCCGGTGCGGCCGGGCGACGACACGCTGAACGTGGCGCGGCTCTCCGGGAAGCTGCCGTCGAGCTTGAGGCTGTCCATCCGCGTGGTGCCGGCGTTGGCGAGCGAGACCACGAGCGCGGCGGCGTCGTGGACCGCGGGGCGGCCGGTGACGGTGACGACGACGTAGTGGGTGTCGTCGCTGCTGCAGGCAGCGAGCGTGAGGGCCACGAGGGCCACGGCGCGGCGGGTCATTTGCCGAACACGATGTTGCCCAGGCCCGTGCCGGGTGGCCCGCCGCTGGACCGGGTCGCCTCGTAGGTGCCGAGGCCCCCGGCAGCGCCGACGACCACGACGCCGGTCCAGAACCACCAGCGGGTATAGAACGGGTGATGCTCCTCGTGCACGCGGGGAGGCGGGGCGGGCGCGGGCGCCAGGATCGGCGCGGGGACCGGGGTAGGCTCGGGCGGTGGCCGGGTCGCGAGGCCGAGCCGCTCGGTGTTCGCGCGGTCGCGCTTGACGTCGAGCTCGGCGATCAGCTGCTCGACCTTGTCGCGGTTGGCGGCGTCGGGGGCGAGCCGGAGGTACTTGCGGTAGCTGAAGATCGCCGCATCGTAGTCCTCGAGGTTGCGATAGCACTGGCCGATGTTGAACAGGAACGCGGCGATCGGCTTGGCGTCGAACGCCTGCTGGTACTCGTCGAGCGCCTCGCGGAACTTGGCGAGCGCGTAGAGCTTCTCGCCGCGCTCGAAGTGGCGCTTCGCGTCGCGGGTCCCGCTGTCGTCGGCGCGGACGATCCCACCCCCGCCGATCAGCATGACGAGGGACAGCACGAGCAGGAGCCGGGTCAGCATCAGGTGTGGAACGGGTCGAGGGTATCCGATGGATCGATGCCGGTCTTGTCGGCCGGGCGGGGCTTGTTGGGCCGGGTGGGCCTGGTCGGGCGGGGCTTGCTCGGCTTGGCGGCCGGCGCGGCCGGTGGCTCGGGCGCAGCCACCGGGGCGAGCGCGACGCTGTAGGCGTGGCGGTTGCTGGCCAGATCGACGACGACCACGCC
Source organism: Kofleriaceae bacterium (assembly GCA_036404335.1). GTDB lineage: Bacteria > Myxococcota_A > Polyangia > Haliangiales > Haliangiaceae > JABFXX01. The sequence continues at coordinate 1,693 of DASWOO010000617.1, read as the reverse complement.
GTCGGTGTAGCCATCGCGCTTGACGACAAACGTGCGCGCGTCGGTCGGCCCGCCGTCGGCGAGGTCGACGTTGAACGTGCACGGCGTCCGGCACAGCTCGGCCGCGTGGCCCTCGGCGTAGACGCTGCCGCTCGGCGACGAGTCGAACCGGAGCTCGAGCAGCGGCGCCGGGGTCGGGCGCGGCCCGGGCGGCTGGCCCACGGGCACGGCCACCGCCGGCGGCAGCGGCCGGGGCGGCGGGCCGAGGTCCGGCGCGTCGTGCTCCGCGTACCAGACCGCCGCGCCGGTGCCGATCGCCACGGCCAGGGCGCCGCCGATGAACCACAGCCAGCCGGGGGTCGAGCGCGGCGCCGGCGCCGGCCTGCTCGGCGGCGGATCGCTCTGCTGAGCATAGCCGCCCGAGCTCGGTGGCGAGCCGCCCGGCCACGACGCGTAGACCATCGGCGCGATCGGCGCCTGCGGCAGCTGCCGCATGCCGCTGCCGCCCGCCGGCGGATGGGTCTCGATCGCGCCGAACAGGTGGAGCAAGGCCTCGCGCAGCTCGCCGATCCTGGCGAACCGCCGGTCGGGATCCTTGTCGAGGCAGCGCAGGATCAGCGCCTCGACCTCGGGCGACAGCTCGCCGCCGCCCGGGGTCTGGCGCGGCGGGGTCGGGTCCTCGGTCAGGTGCTTGCGGACGTACTCGCCGAACGACCGGCCGCGGAACATCGGCTGGCCGCAGAACAGCTCGTACATGATCGCGCCGAGCGAGTAGATGTCGCTGCGCGCGTCGATCACCATGCCGCCGGCCTGCTCGGGCGACATGTACGCGGGCGTGCCGATCACCGAGCCGGCCGCGGTCTGGAACCCGACGTCCTCGTCGTCGCGGTTGAGCAGCTTGGCGACGCCGAAGTCGAGCAGCTTGACCAGCTCGCCGCCGTCGTCGGTCGGCACGACGATCACGTTGTCAGGCTTGAGGTCGCGGTGGACGACGCCGACCTCGTGGGCCGCGGCGAGGCCGTCGCAGATCTGGACCAGCGTGGCGAGCGCGCGGGGCAGGTCGATGCCGGTGCGCGCCCACGAGCCCAGGCTCGTGCCGGTCAGCAGCTCCATGATGATGTAGGTCGTGCCGTCGTCGAGCTCGACGAAGTCGGTGACGTCGACGATGTTGCGGTGGCGGATCCGGTTGACCGTCCGCGCCTCCTGGAAGAACCGGGCGACCGCGTCGCGCCGGCTGGCGTAGTCGCTGCGCAGCAGCTTGAGCGCGACCTCGCGGCCGAGCTTGACGTGCTCGGCGCGGAACACGTAGCCCATGCCGCCCTTGCCGAGCAGATCGATGATCCGGTAGCTGCCGAGCACGGCGTCGAGGTAGTCGTCGGGCTGATCGGCCCGGCGGTGGACGGCCGAGCGCGGGGCCGACGGCGGGCCCTTGGGCTGCGGCGTCTTGACCCGGGCGGCGGGCGACTTGATCCGGGTCGAGCTGCGGTTGTGGGTGCCGACCGCCAGCTCGGACGCGTTGGCGTCGTCGTCGGCGTCGAGGCCATTGCCCGCGGCCTCGACGTGCATCGACTGGGTCGGCTCACGCACGGACGACGAGCATACGATCCCGGGCGCGGCTCAGCAATCAAAGCCCCGCGTCACGGCGGGGCGCAGGCGTCGAGCGTCTCCTCGGTCGACGACAGCTCGTGCAGCACCTGCGGGGATGGCTCGGTCC
>DASWOO010000616.1:0-6491 GCA_036404335.1 Kofleriaceae bacterium | reverse complement strand
GTCACCGGCGTGTCGGCGTCGGCCGAGCTGATCGGCCAGGCGATCGAGCGCCGCGCCGATCTGATCGTCGTCCACCACGGCCTGATCTGGGGCGGCGGCCTGTCGCGGATCACCGGGCCGATGGCGCGCCGGCTGCGCCTGCTCCTGGCCAGCGAGATCTCGCTCGCCGGCTACCACCTGCCGCTCGACAAGCACGCCGAGCTCGGCAACAACGCCGGGCTGTGCGACGCGATCGGCCTGGGCGCCACGCGCGACGCGTTCGGCGACGTCCGCGGCCACCTGCTCGGCGTCGCCGGTGCGTGGCCGAGCCCGCTCGGCCGCGACCAGGCGATCGCGCGGGTCGCCCAGGGCGTGGGCAAGCCGCCGTTCGTGTTCCCGTTCGGCCCGCCCGAGGTCCGCCGGGTCGGCGTGTGCTCCGGCGCGGCGTCCGATCTGCTCGAGGCCGCGGCGACCGCCGGCTGCGATCTCTACGTGACCGGCGAGCTCGCCGAGCGCGCGTCCGACCTGGCGCGCGAGCTGGGCATCACCCTGGTCGCCGCTGGCCACTACGCGACGGAGGTGTTCGGCCCGCAGCGGATCGCCGGGGCGCTGCGCGACCGGTTCCCGGGCGTCGAGGTCGAGTTCGTCGCGTCGCCCAATCCGCTATAATGCAGCAAATATGACCATACCGGCCGCCCGGTAAGCGCCCCATGCGCCAGCGTATGTGTTAGACGGAGAAGGTGAGCCGCACCAGCGACCAGCGGTATCGCGAGATCCTCGAGCGCGCCGCCCGCCTGATCTTTCAGAGCGGGTACGAGGCGACCAGCATGCAGGAGATCGCCGAGGCGTGCGGCCTGACCAAGGCAGGGCTGTACCACCACATCAAGACCAAGGAGACGTTGCTCCTGGCGATCATGCACTACGGCATGGATCTATTCGACGACCAGGTGCTGGCCAAGGTCACCGATATCCCGGATCCGATCGAGCGGCTGCGCGCGTGCATGGCGCGCAACATCGCGCTGGTGACCCAGGACTCGACCAAAGAGGTCACGATCATCCTGCACGAGCACCAGACGCTGACCGGCGCGTCGGCCCAGGAGATCAACCTGCGCAAGAAGCGCTACGTGACGTTCCTCGAATCGACGTTTCGCGAGGCGATCGAGCGCGGCCAGGTCCGGCCGCTCGATCCGACCATCGCCGCGTTCAGCTTCCTGGGCACCGTGCTGTGGACGTACAAGTGGTACCGCGACGGCGGCAAGCTCACGCCCGCACAGATCACCGACGGCATGGTCGATCTGTTCTTCCAGGGCATCCTGCCGCGCTGATCGTGAGCCAACTCTTCGAGGCAGTCCGAACAGATGACGGCGCCTCGCTCGGAGATCGGTTGTCGTCCGTGAAGCGGTTCTCGTCGCCGTGCGGGGCGCGCGATCCGAAGTAGAGTAGGGCGCCGTGACCGCCCACGCTCCCCAGATCCGCTTGCCGTCCGGTGTCCGCGACCTCTTGCCGAGAGCGGCGGCGCGCCGGCGAGCGCTCGCCGAGCGGGCGCTGGCGGTGTTCGAAGCGTGGGGCTACGCGCGGATCATCACGCCGGTGTTCGAGTGCGCCGATGTCCTCGAGCGCGGCCTGGGCCACGGCGCGCGCGCGGCCGCGATCCGGTTCGTCGAGCCCGGCACCGGCGAGGTCGTCGCGCTGCGCCCGGACATCACGCCGCAGGTCGCGCGCCTGGTCGCGACCCGGATGGCCGAGGTCGAAGGGCCGATCCGGCTGTGCTACGAGGGCGCGGTCAACCGGCTCGCCGGCGATCTCGGCCAGCGCGAGGTGCTGCAGGCCGGCATCGAGCTGATCGATGTGCCCGAGCCGGCGGGCGACGCCGAGGTGCTCGCGGTCGCCGCGTCGGCGCTGGTGGCGACGCAGCTGCCCGAGACCCGGCTCGATGTCGGGCATGTCGCGCCGGTGCGCTTCGTGCTCGGCGCGGCGCCGGAGGGCGAGGCGCGGCTCCGGCTGGCGGCGGCGCTGGGCCGCAAGGATCGCGCGGGCGTCCGCGCTGCGGCGCGGGCGCTGCCGCCGGCGGTCGCGCCGCTGGCCGAGGCACTCGTGACGCTGTGGGGCCCGTCGGAGGCGACGCTTGCCCGCGCCGAGGCGCTGCCGTGGCCCGACGACGTGCGCGGGGCGCTGCGCCGGCTGGCGACCGTGCTCGCCGCGTTCGCCGAGCTGGCGGATCCGCCGGCGCCGGCGGTGACGATCGATCTCGGCGACCTGCGCGGCTTCGACTACTACACCGGCGTGCGGTTCGCGGGCTACGCCGGCGGCGCGCCCGACGCGGTGCTGCGCGGCGGCCGCTACGACGAGCTGATCGGTCGCTACGGCCGCGCCGCGCACGCGACCGGCTTCGCGATCGACCTCGAGGCCGTCGCCGAGGCCCAGCGCATCGTCGGCGTCGCGGCGCCGCGGATCCCGACCGGCGTGGCCGTCGTCGGGCCGGGCGCGGCCGCGCTCGCCCGCGCGCTGCGGGCCGGTGGCCTGCGCGCGGTGGTCACCGGGGCGCCGGCCTCGACGCGCTGGCTGCGCGACGCCGGGCTCGACGCCGCGATCGCGATCGATGGCACCGGCGCGCGCAGCCTGGTGCTGGCCGATGATTCTCGCCGCGAGCTGCACGCGGCGCTCTCGTCATTCTTGGAGGCATGATGTCCGTCGTAGTCGTCGTCGGCGCCCAGTGGGGCGATGAAGGCAAGGGCAAGGTCGTCGACCTGTTCACCGAGCGCGCGGAGATCGTCGTGCGCTACGGCGGCGGCGCCAACGCGGGCCACACGCTCGTGATCGAGGGCAAGAAGCTGGTCACCCACCTGGTGCCGTCGGGCGTGTGCCACCCGGGCAAGAGCTGCGTGCTCGGCGACGGCATGGTGATCGATCCGCACACGCTGCTCGAGGAGCTGGCGGAGTGCCAGGCGCGCGGCCTGCTGATGCAGCACGAGCTGCTCGTCGGGCTCGGCGCCCACGTCATCCTGCCGTACCACAAGCTGCTCGACGGCCTGCGCGAGGACCGCGGCGCCACCAAGGGCAAGGCGATCGGCACCACCCGGCGCGGCATCGGCCCGGCGTACGAGGCCAAGGCCGCGCGCAAGGGCGTGCGGGTCCGCGACCTGATGAAGCCGGCCCGGCTGCGCGAGCTGGTCCACGCCAACCTCGACGAGATGGTGCCGCTGATCAGCCACCTCGGCGGCACGCCGCCGAGCGCCGAGGTCGTCGAGCGCTGGATCACCGACGCGCTGGCCGCGGGCGAGCAGCTGCGGCCGCACACCGGCGACGCCAGCCGCCACGTCGCGCGCGCGATCAACGCCGGCCAGCACGTGCTGTTCGAGGGCGCGCAGGGCTGCTTGCTCGACCTCGACCACGGCACCTATCCGTACGTGACGTCGTCGTCGACGATCGCCGCCGGCGCGTGCCAGAGCGCGGGCCTGGGCCCGACGGCGATCGACGCGGTCGTCGGCATCACCAAGGCGTACGCGACCCGGGTCGGCGCCGGGCCGTTCCCGACCGAGCTGCACGGCGAGGCCGGCGAGCGGCTGCGCCAGGCCGGCGGCGAGTTCGGCGCGACCACCGGCCGGCCGCGGCGCTGCGGCTGGCTCGACCTGCCGGCGCTGCGCATGGGCGCACGATTGTCCGGCATGACGTCGCTGGCGCTGACCAAGCTGGACGTGCTCGCCGGGCTGCCCGAGGTCTCGGTGTGCGTGGCGTACAAGGTCGACGGCAAGGAGCTCGACGAGCCGCCGATCGACCCCGACGACATCGCGCGGGCCGAGCCGGTCTACGCGAATTTCCCGGGCTGGGGCACGCTGGGCTCGCGGGAGGTCCGCGGCGTCGAGGACCTGCCGGGGACGGCGCGGGCCTACGTCGAGACCATCGAGCGAATGGCCGGCGTGCCGTTCTGCCTGATCTCCGTCGGTCCCGACCGGATGGAGACGATCCGTCTCAGCGACCCGTTTGCGTAGGCCGCGTCACGAGGTCGCGCTAGTTTTGGGCGAATTAGCGTCGCGCCTCGGCGCTGTGTTACGATTTTTCCAAGGTCGTCAGGACTTGAGGGTCCGAGGACTTGAACCCGCGTAGGAAGCGCCCATGAAGATCGTTTGCGACGCTTGCCAGGCCAAATATTCAATCTCGGACGATAAGGTCCAAGGCAAGGTCTTCAAGATTCGCTGCAAGAAGTGCAGCAACATCATTGTCGTGCGTGGAGGTGCCGGAGCTGCAGAGCCCGCCCCCGCGCCACAGCAAGAGAAGGACACCCGGGTCTATGACTACGGGTATGACGGTGCCGACCAGGCGCCCGCCGGCGACGACGCCGTCTGGCACGTGGTGATCGACCAGGATCAGATCGGGCCGATGACCGCGGTCGAGGTCCATCGTCGGTTTGCCGCCGGCGAGATCGACGCCGAGACCTACATCTGGCGCGAAGGCTTCGCCGACTGGCTACCGCTGACCCAGGTCGACACGTTCGCGTCGCTCGGGTCCGGTGGCGGCAGCGGTGCCGCGGCCGCGCACGACGCCGGCGCCGATGCGCTGTCGTCCAAGTTCGGCGGCGGCGACGACGTCAGCAGCAGCCGCAGCGATCCGGGCGACCTGTTCGCGTCGGCGTCGGGCAGCCAGGCGCGCCACGACGACGACGGCGGCGACCTGTTCGGCAGCAAGCCGGCCGAGGCGCCGGCGAGCTCGTTGGCGAGCAAGCTGCGCGGCGAGCGCAACGAGAACTCGGTGCTGTTCTCGCTCAACAACCTCGCGCAGCTCGCGAGCGACAAGCCGGTGGCCGCGAGCCCCAGCGCGCACTCGCCGTCGGCGTCGCAGTCGATGGGCGCCGCGACCGGCGGTGCCGGTGGCGAGGGCTCGGGCCTGATCGACATCCGGTCGATGGCCAGCGCCTACCTCGGCGGTGGTGGCGGCGGCGGCGCGGCCAAGCCGGCCACCGCGGGCGTCGGCTCGATCGACGACATCCCGGTGTTCGGCGGCGGCGGGTTCTCCGAGCCCGCGGTGATCGTGCCGATGGCCGCGCGCCAGCCGAGCAACAACAAGCTGATGTACATGCTGATCGGCTCGGTCGGCCTGCTCGCGGTCGCGGCGGTGATCGTCGTGGTCGTCATGCTGAAGAAGCCGTCGACCGTGGCCACCCCGGCCCCGACCACGTCGGGCGACACGACCGGCTCGGCGCCGGCCGTCGCCGCGGCCGATCCCGGCTCGGCCGCCGCGCCCGCAGGCGCGACGCCGCCGCCGCCGGGCGCGACCCCGCCGCCCGCCGCGGTGGGCTCGGCGGCCCCGCCGGCGCCCTCGGGCGCGACCCCGCCTCCTCCAGCTGGCGCGGCGACCCCGCCGCCGCCGCCGCCGCCGGATCAGGGCACCAAGGTCGCGGTCGCGGAGGACCCCAAGCACACCCCGGCGCACAAGCCGCAGCCCACCGGCTCGTCGTCGCCGAGCCACGCCGTCAAGTCGGATCCCAAGCCGAGCAGGCCCGAAGCCGCGGCCCCGCCGCCGCCCACGCCGTCCGCCAAGGCCGACGCGGGTGGCTGCGACGAGGTGTCGTGCGTGCTCAACAACTACGACGGTGCGTGCTGCGCCAAGTTCAAGAAGAACAAGGCCGGCGGCGGCGCTGGTGGTGCGGCCAAGCCCGCCGGTGGTGGCGGTGGTGATCTGCCCGACTCGCTCGATCGCACCATGATCTCGGACGGCGTCGCCAAGGTGAAGGCGCGCGTCATGAGCTGCGGCGACAAGTCGTCGGCCAAGGGCCAGGTCAAGGTGTCGGTCAAGGTCGACGCCAGCGGCCGCGTCACCAGCGTGACGGTCAAGAACACGCCGGACCCGGGCCTGGGCGATTGTGTCGCCGGCCAGATGCAGAAGGCGACGTTCTCGAAGACCCAGAACGGCGGGTCGTTCTCGTACCCCTATACGTTCTAGGCGTTCCTGGCCTTCGGGCGCGACGCGCGCGCCAGCTCGGTGACCTCGGCGTCGGACAGCTGGCGGGTCTCCATCAGTGATCGGTCGGCCTTGAGCTCGCGCTTGGTCGTGCCGGTCAGCAGGAAGAAGCTGCCGGTGCGCTGCGAGGCGAGCCGCGGCCCGACATCGGGGTAGCTGCCGATCAGGTTGCGCATCTTGCCGATGGCGGTGTCCTGCGCGATCTTGCCGAGCAGCCAGGTATTGATGTTGTCGCGCGCCTTGTAGTCGAGGTCGCCCGGGTTCTGGGTCGCGAGCAACACGCCGATGCCGGTCGAGCGCGACCGGCGCAGCAGATCGAACATCGGCTCCTTGGTCGGCGGCGCGCTCATCGCCGGGATGTAGGTGTCGGCCTCATCGAAGAACGCGGCGGCCTGCAGCGTGGCCGATGGCCGCTTGCGGCCGAGCCGGCTGATCTCGACCAGCAACCGCGAGATCCAGAACTGCAGGACCGAGACCTCGGTAAGCGCCGAGGTGTTGATGATCGACAGCCGCGGCACGCCACCGTGCGGCGGCAGCAGCGCCGCGACATCGAACGG
>DASWOO010000615.1:0-3285 GCA_036404335.1 Kofleriaceae bacterium | reverse complement strand
GGCCAACGCGAGCGGCCAGACCGAGCTGCTGCTGGTCGCGGCCAAAAAAGAGGTCGTGTCCGACTACATCCAGGTAGTGCGCGACGCCAACCTGTCGCCGCAGATCGTCGACGTCGCCGCGTTCGCCAGCCAGAACGGCTTCGAGGTCAACTACCCGCTCGACCCGCGCGAGACCATCGTGCTGATCAACATCGGCGCGGCGATCTCCAACATCAACATCGTGCGCAGCGGCGTGTCGCTGTTCACCCGCGACGTGACGATCGGTGGCAACGCGTTCACCGAGGAAATCCAGAAGCAGCTGCAGATCGCCACCGACGAGGCCGAGGCCTACAAGACCGGCGGCAACCAGACCGAGGACGGCGTCGTGCCGCAGGAGGTGCTGCGGGTGATGGACGGCGTGTCCGAGGTCATGGCCGGCGAGTTCCAGCGCTCGCTCGACTTCTTCCTAGCGACCACGGCCGACGCCAACGTCACGCGCATCGTGCTCGCCGGCGGCAGCTCGAAGGTCAGCTCGCTGCACCGCGCGATCGAGCGCCGGTCGCGGCTGCCGGTCGAGGTCGCGGACGCTTGGCGCCGGGTCGAGATCGACAGCGCGCTCGACCGCGCGTATCTCAGCGCGCACTCGCCCGAGGCCCTGATCGGCGTCGGCCTGTCGATGCGCGCCACGGGGGACAAGGCATGATCAGGATCAACTTACTTCCGGCCCGGCGCGCCCGGATCCGCGCGGGCGGGGGCAGCAGCGAGGCGACCCGGCCGCTGATGATCGGCATCGCCGGCCTGCTCGCCGCGGCGGTGGTGATCGGCGTGCTCGTCGATCACCCCAAGCGCGCGCACCTCGCCGAGCTCGACGAAGCCAACGCCCAGCTCAAGCGCGAGATCGCGCAGAAGAACAAGCAGCTCGACGGCTACGCCCAGCTCAAGAAGGAGGCCGAGGTCGCCGACGAGCAGTACAACTCGATCCGCCGGCTGATGGGCGCCAAGGTCGTGCCGGCCCACGTGCTGCACGAGCTCGGCGAGATCCTGGCGCAGGGCAAGAACCCGACGATGACCGAGGAGATGGCGCGGCGGGTCGGCAACGGCCCGGACAGCGATCCCAACAAGCGGTTCGCCGCCGACTGGGACGCGTCGCACGTCTGGCTGTCGGGGTTCACCGACGATAACGGCGAATTCAAGCTCGAAGGCGGCGCGGAGAGCGAGTCCGACGTCACCCAGCTCGCCAAGCGGCTCGCGGCGTCGGTGTTCTTCTCCGATGTCACCCCGGCCGGCGGCGAGCGGGTCGCCGACGCGACGACCAACGCGAACTACTACAAGTTCACGATCACCGGAAAGGTGGCGTACTGATGGCGACGTCGGGGGCGATGGCCGACTTCGCGCGGATGCCGCAGCAGAAGAAGGTCCTGCTGTTCATCGGCATCGGCGCGGTGCTGCTCGTGCTGTACTGGAAGCTCGCGTACAAGTCGCTCGACGAGAACATCGACGCGGCCGAGGCCCAGCACACCAGCAACATCGCGAACAACAAGAAGCTGGCCGACGACATCCCGAAGTACGAGGAGCTGCGCGCCCACAAGGCCAAGCTCGACGAGCTCAACAAGAAGAACCAGGCCGCGCTGCCGCAGGAGGCGGACATCCCGCACTTCTTCGAGACCTTGCAGCAGAAGGTCACCGAGTCGGGCGCCGGGATCCGCCGGTGGACCAACAAGCCGGGCGAGCCGGTCGAGAGCTTCGTGCGGATGCCGGTCGAGGTCGAGCTGTCGGGTACGTTCATGCAGATCAAGCGGTTCTTCGCGTCGCTGGTCCAGGGCGACATGCAGCTGCCCGGGGCCGAGCGCGGCGAGGAGCCGGAGCGGATCGTGTCGATCGAGAACCTGGCGCTGTCGAGCCCGACGGTGGTCAACCGCGAGATCGTGATGACCGCCAAGTTCACCGCGGTGACGTTCCGCCAGGCCGACAAGCCGGTCCCGCCGCCGGGTAGCCCCGCGGCGGCGGGCAGCAACGCGCCGCCCCGGCCGGCCGCGCCGGCGGCGAACGCCCCGGCCACGCCGAGCGCGCCGGCGCTGCCGTCGGCGGCCCCGGCCGCGGCGCCACCGCCCTTGCCGCGCGCGGACACGCCGGCCGGCGCCAAGGCGCGGGTCGACAACGCGGTGGACAAGACTGACACGCGCAACCGCGCGGCGGCCGGCGTCAACGACGGCAGCGCGCGGTTGAAGGGAGGTTTGTAGGATGAGGGCAGGCCTCGTGATCGCGGCGCTGATCGCGCTCGCCGGCTGCGGCGACGACGAAGGCGCGGCGCAGCAGCCCAACCAGCCGGCGACGCCGCGGCCCGGCGCGCCCGGCGCGGCGAACCCCAACGCGCCCAAGACGCCGCAGCTGCCCGAGCGGCTGCACGCCGAGGACCGGATCAGCTGTCCGATCCCGGATCGGCCGAGCGACGCCAAGGGCGGCAAGTGCGATCTCAAGGCGCCGAGCTGCGCCGAGCACCTGTACTGCCTGGCGCTGGCCCAGGGCAGCTTCTGCGAGCCGTGCCCCGAGCGCGACGGCATCCGCCACGCGTTCAAGGAGCGCGACTTCGCGACCGAGCAGAACCGCGATCCGTTCCAGTCGTTCCTGCTGCCGCAGCTGACGATCGGCAAGCGGACCGAGACCATGGCGATCGATCCGACGAAGAAGTGCCCGCGCGAGGATCAGCTGATCGCGACCAGCTACAGCTACCAGGATCTCAAGCTGGTCGGCGTCGTGGCGCAGGGCACGCAGAAGAAGGTGCTGATGATGGGCGGCCCGCTGGGCTACATCATCAAGCGCGGCGACTGCGTCGGTAAAGAGAAGGCGTTCGTCAAGGACATCGGCGCCGGCTACATCACGTTCGTGCTCGATCCGGACTCGGTGTCGACGGTGCGCCAGCCCGAGGAGTACTCGGTGCAGCTCAACCCCAAGCAGCTCGCGCTCAACGACCCCGAGCTGCCGCAGCAGGCCCGGCCGACGACGATCACGCCGATCCAGCCGCCGACCGCGGTGCTGCCGCGCGGCGCGGGCGGGCCGGCCGGGGTGCCGGTGCAGGCGCCGGGCACGGTGATCCAGCCGACGCAGCCGACGCAGCCGACCGCGGGGCAGCCGCCGGTGGAGTCGCCGCCGGGCGCCGCGTCGACGCCGGTGATCCTCCAGCCGTCGGGGCAGCAGCCGATCGTGCCCCAGACCTTACAGCCGACCAAGCGGCCATAGCCAGGCGCATCTCGCGGCGAGCCGTCGGATCCCCGGGTCCGGCGGCTTTTTGCGTTTCGGCTGCAGCGC
>DASWOO010000614.1:0-3733 GCA_036404335.1 Kofleriaceae bacterium | reverse complement strand
CGGCGTCGGGCAGCGAGATCGAGTCCTCGTTGTGGTCGCGCTTGCGTCCGATGTTGGTCGAACCCGCGAAGCGAACCCGGGCCCCGTCGAGTGGGAACGACGTGCTCATCCGAGGCCAGTGTACCACCAGCCCGCACCGGCCGGACCCGCGCGCACGCCAGGTTCGCGAGGGCAAATTTCACGGAGCCCTGCCGCGAAACGCAGGCGGCGCGGTCCCCAACGGTGGTACGGTTCTCGGAAAGCCATGTGGGGCTACGCTCAAGGCAACGCGACCGTGGTGGGCATCGTGGTGGTGCTCATCGGACTCGCGGCGGTCGGCTACGTCGGGCGGCGCTTGTGGCGAGGCCGGTAGCATGGTCGAGCTGGCGCGCGGCAACGTCGGGGACCGCCCATGGGGGCGGACCTTGGCCGCGCTCGGCCTGCGCGGGGTCACCGGCCAGCTCGCGCTGGCCACCGACGCCAAGCGGTTCGTCGTCGGCTTCGAGCAGGGCGCAGTCGTCACCGCCACCTCGCCGCTGACCTCCGATGCCGCGGTCCGGGTCGCGCTGACCGGGCACCTGCTGTCGTCGTCGCAGGTCCCCGAGATCTCCCGGCGCCAGGCGCTCGCCCCCGATCGCGACGAGATCGACGTGATCGCCGAGCTGGCCCGGCTCGGCCCCGACCACGCGCTGCGCCTGCGCCGCCGGGTGATCGCCCAGCGCGCCGCGCGCACGTTCTCGATCAGCCACGGCCAGTTCGTGGTCACCGACTGGTCGGAGCTGCCGGTGCTCGACGGCTGCGCGCTCGACATCCGCGCCGTGATCTACATGGGCGCGCGCGCCAACCTGTCCGAGCACCGCCTCGCCCAGGAGCTCGACCAGCTCGGCTCGTGGTTCCGGCTCAAGCCGGCGATGGACGACGACCTGCCGCAGTTCGGGTTCGGCGACGCCGAGCAGCCGATCATCGAGCGCCTGCGCGACGGCGGCACGATCGAGGACATCGAGGAGTGGGCCGCGAGCTTCATCGACTCGCGCACCGTGCGCGCGGTGGTGTACTCGCTCGCGTCGTACAACGCGTGCGACCACGGGCCGCCGCGGCCCAGGCGGCCCCACGAGGACGCGCTGGCGATGACCCGCGAGGTGCCGCGGGTGGCGGGCCAGATCTCGGGCACCGCCGCGACCCAGCCGATCTCGGAGCTGACGCCGATCTCGATCGCGCGGCTGACGCCGATCTCCGACGAGACGCCGACGTCGATCGCGCGGATCCGGCCGGTGACCAGGTCGGGGACCGAGCCGGGGGTGGCGCGGTCGCGGCCGATCACCGAGGGCACGCCGATCTCGATGCCGCGGGCCGCGCGGCCGACCCCGGTGCCGAGCGCGGCGCGGTCGAGCGGGTCGATCCGGATCCCGCAGGACAGCAGCGCGAGCGGATCGATCCGGATCCCGCAGGATGGCGGCGCGAGCGGATCGATCCGGATCCCGCCCGAGTCCCGGTCCGGCAACATCCGGATCCCGACCTTGCCGCCTGCGACCCCGGCGCCGCGCGGCACCGACGCGGGCGTCCCGCGCGCGCCGCGCGCGAGGTCGAGCACCGGCGTGCGCTCCGCCGGCGTCGAGGCCGGCGACCTGGCGCTGCCGCCGAGCGAGGTCATCCGCCGCGTGCCCGCCGCGCGCCCGGCGCCGAAGCGCCGCGAGCTCGCCGGCAGCGACTCGCCGCAGTCGCACGACGTCAAGGCGACGATCGCCCAGCGGCTCAAGCTGCTCGACCAAGGCGCCGATCACTACCAGCTGCTCGGCGTGGGCCAGGACGCGTCGTCCGACGCGATCCGCAAGGCGTACTTCGCGCTCGCCCGCCAGCTGCACCCCGATCGGCTGGCCGCGCTCGGGATCTCCGACGACGGGCGCCACGCCCAGCGGCTGTTCGCGCAGATCAACGCCGGGTTCGCCGTGCTCAGCGACCCCGCGCGCCGCGAGCACTACCTGAGCGTCCTGCGCCGCGGCGGCGAGGCCGCGATCCGCGCCGAGGACGCCCGCGCCGAGCAGCTCGCGCGCCGGGTGCTCGAGGCCGAGGAGGCGTTCCGCCGCGGCGAGCTCGCGCTGCGCCGTGATCAGCCGGCGGCCGCGGTCGCCGAGCTGACCCTCGCCGTCCAGCTCGACCCCGACGAGGCCGACTACCAGGCGATGCTCGCCTGGTCGCAGTTCTGCGCCGCGCCCGACAAGGCCGCGGTCGCCCACGCGACGCGCGCCCAGCTCGACGAGGCGATCGAGCGCTCGCCGCAGGCCGTCACCGGCCGGTTCTACCTCGGCCGCGTCGAGCGCATGCTCGGCCGCGACCAGGACGCCGCCCGCCACTTCCGCGAGGTGCTCGCCGCCGCGCCCGGCCACACCGAGGCCGCGGCCGAGCTCCGCGTGATCGAGTCGCGGCTCGGCGACAAGCCGGGCGGCGGCGGCCTGTTCGGCCGCAAGCGTTAGCCGGCCCGTGGGGTAGGCTTGCCGCCATGCAAGCGCGCAGCTTTGGAACCGGCGGCCCCGCCGTCCCGGTGTACGGCCTCGGCACGTGGAACATGGAGCGCGACGATCGCAAGGCCGCGATCGCCGCGATCCGCCGCGCGGTCGAGCTCGGCCTGACCCACATCGACACCGCCGAGATGTACGGCGCCGGCCAGGTCGAGTCCCTGACCGGCGAGGCGCTCGCCGGGCTGCGCGACCGGGTGTTCCTGGTCTCCAAGGTCCTGCCGCGCAACGCCAGCTACGCCGGCACGATCAAGGCGTGCGAGGCGAGCTTACAGCGGCTCGGCACCGATCACCTCGACGCGTACCTGCTGCACTGGCGCGATCGCCACCCGCTCGAGGACACGTTCAAGGCGTTCGAGGCCCTGCGCGATCAGGGCAAGATCCGCGCGTGGGGCGTGTCGAACTTCGACGAGGACGACCTGATCGAGGCCGAGCGGATCGTCGGGCCCGGCAAGATCGCCTGCAACCAGGTCCTGTATCACCTCGACGAGCGCGCGATCGAGCACCGCGTGATCCCGTGGTGCGAGCAGCACGGCGTCGCGGTCGTCGCCTACAGCCCGCTGGGCAGCCGCGGCGGCTTCCCCGACAACGCCGTCCTCGACGCCGCCGCCCGCCGGCTGGGCGCGACCCCGCGCCAGGTCGCGCTCGCGTTCCTGACCCGCCGGCCCTCCGTCCTGGCCATCCCCAAGTCCTCCCACGCCGCGCACGTCGACGAGCTCGCCGTCCACCTCGAGCTCGACGCCGCCACGCTCGCCGAGCTCGACCGCGCGTTCCCGGCCGGCGTGCCGCGCGGCCTGCCGATGATCTGAGGCTGGCCTCACGGTCGGGGTTCGGCTGTCGGTAAATACCCAGCGGTTTCGGTCGGGTAACCGCTGATGCGGTGATGCGTACGCCGGTCATGAATGCCCAGGTCACCGGCCCGAGGGTCGACGGGATGAAGTTCGTCGAGCACGTGCGCGACTCGTGGAGCTGGCTGGTCGCGTTTCGCGCGGTGGCCGAGACCGAGCACCTGCCGACCGCGGCCCGCGAGCTTGGCCTCACGCCTTCGTCGCTGTCGCGCTCGATCCGGCAGCTCGAGACCCGCGTCGGCGTCGAGCTGTTCGACCATCGCAACAAGACCCTGGCGCTCAACCGCGCGGGCCGCGAGCTGCTCGAAGCGGTCCGCGCCAGCATGCGGCTGGTCGACGATGCCGTGCGGAAGGCCAATGGCCTCGGCATGACCGGCAGCGTGACGGCGGCGG
>DASWOO010000613.1:0-6015 GCA_036404335.1 Kofleriaceae bacterium | reverse complement strand
CTCGCTGGTCAAATAGGCGTCGCGGTAGCCGGGCAGGCGCAGCCGGACGGGCTGGTGCGCGCGCAGCCGCGGCCGCTCGCCGCCGGGCAGGAACGCGATCAGCTTGAGGCCCTCGGTGCTGGTGTCCTCGACCAGCGCGAGCACGACGGTGCCGGGCTCGACCTTCTGGCCGTTGCGGACGAGGACCTCCTTGACGATGCCGGCCTCCGGCGCGCGGATCGTCCGCGACTCGACGCCGATCCGCGCGGCGTCGCGCTGGGCGCGGACCTGGCCGAGCGCCTGGCGGGCCGCCGGATCGGTCGGCGCCTGGAGATAGGCGACGAGCTTGCTCTCGAACTCGGTCTCGAGGTTGTGGAGCTGGCCGAGCTGCTCGGCGTCGTGCAGCCGGGCGAGGACCTGGCCCTTGCCGACGTGCTGGCCGCGGACCGCGTCGAGCGAGGCGATCGTGCCGGCCTCGTGCGCGAGCAGCTCGCTGCGGCCGGTGAACTGCACCACCGCGGGGCCCTCGGCGTACTGGTGGACGTGGGCGAACACGACGTAGAGCACCGAGGCGGCGATCGCGCCCAGGACCAGCCAGTACGCCGCGCGGACCCAGCCGGGGTGCACGCGCACGACGTCGCCGCGCTGGCCGCGCCGCACCAGGTGCATGATCGCCTCCTGGCGGAACATGTCCGACGGGCCGCGGTCGAGCCGCTCGGCGAGCACCTCCTCGACCTCGACGCGCAGCGACATCTGCAGCAGGTACGGCGCCCACCCCGACGCCAGCGCCGCGAGCTTGTCGAGCTCGAGCCGGGTGAACGGCGGGCGGGCCTCGTCGCGCACGGCGATCAGCACGGCGTGGACGTGGCCGTCGAGCCCGGCGACCGGCTGGACCGCGAGCCGCTCGCGGCCGGTGCCGGGCGGGTCGTCGATGTCGCGGCGATACAGGCTGTCGTCGGCGGCGCGCGGCACGGCCACGCCGACCCCGGCGCGCGCGGCGAACCCGGCGAGCCCGGCGGCGAGCGGCGCGTCGGGGGTGTCGACCTCGGTGCCGACCCCGGGGGCGACGTCGAGCCGCGCGTCGACCGGCGGGGCCGGGGGCGCGCCCGACCAGACCCGACCGGTCTCGTCGTCACAGTACAGGCAGTGCGCGCGGCTCGCGCCGACCAGCGCGGTCACGGCGGCGATCGCGGCGCGCGCGGCGTCGTCGGGCTCTCGCGCCTCGGCCAGCGCCTGGACGTGCTCGGTGATCTGCGACGTCAGCGCCGGGTCGGGCTCGCGCGGCGGCAGCGGCGGCAGCACGCTGGCCGCCTGGGCCAGCAGCTCGCAGATCCGCCCCGGGGCCATGCCGCGGACCAGGCGGTAGAACACGGGCACCTGGGTGTCGTCGATCGGCGCGACCTCGCCGCTGTCGTCGGCGAGCAGGAACGTCACCGGGGTGCGCCGCTCGGGGACGAGCCAGGCCGCGGCGCGCGCGACCAGCTCCTCGCCGGGCATGTCGAGCAGCCGGCGGCCGACGATCACGATCCGCGCGGCGCCGGCGGCGATGCGCTCGAGCGCGGCCTCGCCGGTGTCGACCTCGTCGAGCCCGAACCGGCCGGCGACCGCGGTCCGCAGCCAGACCCGGGCGTCGACGTCGGCCTCGGCGAGCAGCACCTGATCGGCCGAGAGCGCGGCGCGCGGCACCGCCGGGGCTAGGGGATCGCGCTCGACCAGCAAGTCGGGGCAGCATAGCAAATACCGTCGAGATCTTGTGCCGGCGCTCTCGCTGGCCAGAATAGACCGCATGGGTCGCTGGATTCGCGGGGGAACCCTCGCCGCTATCGTGGTCGCGGCCCTGAGCCACGGGGCCCGCGGCCAGCCGTCGCCGCCGGGGTCCGTGGATGGCAGCCGCGGGATGCGGCTGGCCGACGTCGTCGCCGTGGCGGTGCGGCAGAGCCCGGATCTGGCGCGGGCCCGGATCGACCTGACCGCCGCCCGGGCGGTGCTGCTGCAGGCCGAGGGCAGCGAGGACGTCCGCGTCGGCGCCCAGGCGACGACCAACGTCAGCCGCGGCGGCCGCGCCGATCCGCAGGGCAACGTCGACCAGGAGCACGTCGAGGTCTCGGCGAGCAAGGGCCTGTCGACCGGCGGCACGCTGTCGGTGACCGTCGGCGGCGATCGCCTCAAGTCGGTGACCAACGCGCCCGATCAGAACGGCGTGATCATGCCGGCGGTGCCGTACCTGCGCTACTCGACGACCGCGCAGGTCGGGCTGAACCAGCCGCTGCTGCGCGGCGCGGGCGCGGGCGCGTTCGAGGCGCCGATCCACGAGGCGCTGCGCCGGCGCGACGCGGCCGCGCTCGCGCACGAGGCCAGCGCGCGCGACCTGCTGGTGTCGGTGTCGCAGGCGTACTGGCAGGTCGCGTTCGCGTGGCGCCAGCTCGAGGTCCGCAAGGCGTCGCTCGACCTCGCCCAGAAGCAGCTCGACTACACCGAGGGCCTGATCCGCGTCGAGAAGGTCGCGCGCAGCGAGGCGCTCGCCGTGCAGCAGGTGATCGCGGTGCGAAAGCAGGACGTGATCGCCGGCGAGCAGGAGCTGTACGAGCGGTCGATCGCGCTGCGCCAGCTCGCCGGGCTCGAGATCGGCCCCGACGCCCTCGCGCTGGCGACCGAGGCGCTGCCGCAGAAGGTCGACGCCGCGCCGGTCGAGATGGCCGCGGTCGTCCGCGCCGCGTTCGCGCACAGCGCCCAGCTGGCCGCGCTCGAGGCCCAGCGCCACGCCGCCGAGCTCGCGGTCGCCGCGGCCGCCAGCGCCGCCCGGTCCCGGCTCGATCTCGCCGTCACCGCCGGCGTGCTCGGCGCCGATGCCACCGCGCACAAGGCGTTCTCCAACCTGTTCTCCGACACCGGCTACGCCGTGATCGGCGGCCTGACCTTCGATCACGCGATCGAGGGCCGCACCGAGCGCGGCGGCCAGGAGGTCGCGCGCGCCGCGCTGCTGGCCGCCGAGGTCGCCGAGCGCGACGCCCGCGCCCGCCTCGCCGTGCGCGCCACCCGCGCGGTCCAGCGCGCCGAGGCCGCGCTCGCCAGCATCACCCTGGGCGACGAGGCGATCGACCTCGCGTCGCAGAACGTCACCGCCGAGCAGAAGCGCTTCGAGCTCGGCAAGTCGACCAACTTCGACGTCCTGCGCCGCCAGGACGAGCTCGAGCAGGCCCGCCTGCGCCAGGCCACCGCCGTCACCGACTACCTCTCCGCCCGCGCCGACCTCGATGGCCTGGCCGGCGCGATCCTCGCGCGCTACGGCATCGTCGTGCCTTGAGCGCGGTGGACCTGGTACATGAGCGGGCTAGCGTCGCGCCCCACCATGCGCGCAGCGCTCGGTGTGCGAGGCGGATGTGCTGCGGAGCAACACGCAGCCGGCTTGCGCTTATGCCGTCGTGGGCGTCGGGCTGGCCTTCGTGTTGAGCTCGGTCAGCAACGCCTGTCGGGTGTCGGGCCCGACGATGCCGTCGATCGCGATCGACGCATGCGCCTGAAACGCGCGCACCGCCTTTTCTGTGTTCGGCCCGTTCTTGCCATCAGCTTTGCCCGGGTCGAACCCGAGCTTCGCGAGCGCTTGCTGCGCGCCCTCGAGATCGTCGAGGTCGAGGTAGCCGAACTTCTCGGAATTGTGCTCGTACTTGGCCATGACAGATCCTCTCGCTACTTCTTGAGCGTGGTCTCGAGAGCGTCGATCGACTTGTCGAGTGCGGCGGTGTCGGCTTCGACCTGCGTCCTGGCCGTGGCCCACGCGGTGCCGGTCGCCGACCCCAGGTTCGCCAGGCTCGCGTTCACCGCAGCGCGGCGCTTGTCGACCTCCGCCGCGGCGGCGTCGGCGTTCTTGCGCACCGTGCCGGTCGCCTTGGCCAGCTTCTCCTTGAGCGAGGAGGCCTTGCGATCGGAGGCGTCGATCGCCTTCTGAAGCTTGTCGCGCGCGTCGGCAGCGTCCTTGGCGG
Organism: Kofleriaceae bacterium; assembly: GCA_036404335.1. Taxonomy (GTDB): domain Bacteria; phylum Myxococcota_A; class Polyangia; order Haliangiales; family Haliangiaceae; genus JABFXX01. The sequence continues at coordinate 2,056 of DASWOO010000613.1, read as the reverse complement.
CCGCGTCCGCGGTCTCCTTCGCCGCCGCCGCAGCCTTCGCGTCCGCATCTTGCGCAGCCTTGGCGGCGTCGCGCGCCTTCTGGTCGGCGTCGTCGCGCGCCTTGTCCGCTTCGTGCTGCGCCTTGTCCTCGCCCTTCTTGCACGCGCCCAGCCCAGCGGTCGTTAGCAGCACCGCCATCACGATCTTCGATGTCACGTTTCGCATGATTCGCTGGCTTCGCTGCAAGATCCCGCCCATCTGAAGCCCCGCGACCGGGCGCATCCGCACGCATCCGCAACGCTCGCCACGGCCGGCACGCCACCAGCTAGAAAGACAGCTTCAGCGCTGGCGCGCCTGTCGGATCGGCGTGAATCCTCCTGGACACGTGCCGGCACTTCGCGCACAAGGAATAGATGCGCCTCGCTGTCCGCCCTCGCATCACGGCCCCGCACCGTGCGCGATAAGGTCGCCCGGACCCCGTCTCATCCCGAGGGTCCGCCCCCGCAAGCGCCGGACTTCCCCGCGCTCGATGAGCCACCGGAGTTTCGGCTGCTCGATCACGATGGCAGCGATGTCGAGATGCCTAGCCCGCTCGAGGACTACACCCATGGCATGAGCCTGCCGCGGTACGAGGACGTGCCGCCCGGCGCGCCCGGATGCCAGCGCTGTGAAGTGCTACCGCGCTTGCTCCGCGGGCCCGGGACGTTTCGACTCCGTCTGGGCTTCACGCATACGCTCGGCAAGGTGCTGCACTACCTGCAGGGGACGAGCTGGGAGCACTCCGAGCATAACGGCACGGTGTCGGTGCGGGTTCCGGAGGGCAGCCTCGCCCCACTCGTGTCGCCGCTGATGGACCTCATGTCGATCATGGAGCAAGACTTTGCCCGCGCGACGTTCCAGTTCGACGGTGATTCCGAGCTCGACGCGGCGAACGAGTCGATCTCGCTGAAGACGTTCAACGTGAAAGCTCGCAGTGCCTGGCTGCTCGAGATTCTCCGCGAAAATCGGCTGTACTCGATCTTTCAGCCGATCGTGAAGTGCTTCCCGCGAGCCGCCGCGCCCGAGCTGTTTGGCTTCGAATGCCTGGCCCGGGCAGAGGTCGATGGTCAGACGGCCATGCCCGGGACCATGTTCGATCTCGCACGTCGGGCGGAGCTGCTGTTCCAGCTCGACCTAGCGGCGCGCAGCGCGGCGATCCGCGCGGCTGCGGCCGCAGGTATCTCGGCCAAGGTCTTCATCAATTTTTCCCCGAACTCCATCTACAACCCGCTGCGCTGCCTCGCGAGCACGGTGCGCCTCGTCGACCAAGTTGGGCTGAGACGCGACCAGGTCGTGTTCGAGATCGTGGAAGGCGACCGATTGCCGGAGATGAAGCAGCTCCAGCGGATCGTCGCGACCTACCGGAACGAGGGGTTCCAGGTCGCGCTCGACGACGTCGGATCCGGGTATGCGACGATGCAGGTGCTCGTGGCCTTACGGCCGGAGTACGTGAAGATCGACATGGACCTCGTGCGTAATGTCCACGTCGATCCCGACCGCGCCGTGGTGACCGGGAAGCTCCTGGAGATGGTGCAAGAACTGGGATTGCGCACGATTGCCGAAGGTGTGGAGACGACCGGCGAGCTCGACTGGCTGCGCGCGCATGGGGCGGATTATCTGCAGGGATACCTGTTCGCTCGTCCCGCGCGCACGCCGCCGCCTGTCCAGTGGCAGCCCTGACCGGGCCTCCTTTGCCGAAGCCGGCTCGATAATCCGGGTACGACCCGGAAGGTGAGCGTGAGCAAATGCAGTGGGAGGAGGGCTGCCAGAAGCTCGCCGGGCAGCGGATATGTAGCGCGCTGGGGAGCGCCGAGAATCGGTCAGGGCTGCTGCAGACCGGTGCTAGGTCTTCTGCTTGCTGCGCGCGACCCGGGCCTCGTAGAGCCGGGTCAGCAGGTCGTACAGCACGCACTCGTGGGCGCGCTGCGCCGAGCGGATCAGGCGGTTGACCTGCATGTGGATGTAGCTGGGCAGCAGGTCGGCGATCGGTAGGTGGAGCGCGCCGCGGGCCTCCGCCGCGCGGAGCTCGGCGAGGAT
>DASWOO010000612.1:0-7566 GCA_036404335.1 Kofleriaceae bacterium | reverse complement strand
CAAGCACTTCGTCGCGCTGTCGACCAACGCGAAGGAAGTGGCGGCGTTCGGCATCGACACCGCCAACATGTTCGAGTTCTGGGACTGGGTCGGCGGCCGGTACTCGCTGTGGAGCGCGATCGGCCTGTCGATCGCCTGCGTCATCGGCATGGACCACTTCGAGGAGCTGCTCGCCGGCGGCCACGAGCTGGACGAACACTTCCGGACCGCGCCGCTCGAGGCGAACCTGCCGGTGATCCTCGGCATGCTCGGCGTCTGGTATTCGAACTTCTTCGACGCCCAGAGCCACGCGATCCTGCCGTACGACCAGTACCTGCACCGGTTCGCCGCGTACTTCCAGCAGGGCGACATGGAGTCCAACGGCAAGGGCGTGGACCGCGCCGGCCACCGCGTCGACTACTCCACTGGCCCGATCATCTGGGGCGAGCCCGGCACCAACGGCCAGCACGCGTTCTACCAGCTGATCCACCAGGGCACCCGGGTGATCCCGTGCGACTTCATCGCGCCGGTCGAGAGCCACAACCCGATCGGCCAGCACCACCCGATCCTGCTCGCCAACTTCTTCGCCCAGCCCGAGGCCCTGATGAAGGGCAAGACCGCCGACGAGGCCCGCGCCGAGCTCGTCGCGCAGAAGCTGCCGGCCGAGCGCGTCGAGCAGCTGGTCCCGCACAAGACGTTCACCGGCAACCGGCCGACCACGTCGATCATCGTTCAGAAAGTCACGCCGCGGACGCTCGGGGCTTTGATCGCGCTGTACGAACACAAGATCTTCGTCCAGGGCATCGTGTGGAACATCTACAGCTTCGATCAGTGGGGCGTGGAGCTGGGCAAGCAGCTGGCGTCGAAGATCTTGCCCGAGCTCGCGGGCGACGGCGCGGTGACGACGCACGATGCGTCGACCAACGGCTTAATCAACCTTTATAAGGCGCGTCGCCCGCACTGACCGGTCGACCGCGAAGCTTTGGAATTCAAGGAGTGAATGCAATGCAGCTCGGAATGATCGGACTTGGCCGGATGGGCGCGAACATGGCGCGCCGGCTCATGCGCGCGGGCCACGAGTGCGTGGTCTATGACCGCAGCCCCGACGCCGTGAAGGCGCTCGCCAGCGATGGCGCCAAGGGCGCGGACTCGCTCAAGTCGCTGGTCTCGCAGCTCTCCAAGCCGCGCGCGGTGTGGGTCATGGTGCCGTCGGGCGGGCCGACCGAGTCGACGGTCACCGAGCTCGCGGGCCTGCTCGAGGCGGGCGACACCGTGATCGACGGCGGCAACTCGTTCTTCAAGGACGACATCCGCCGCGCCAAGGAGCTGGCCAAGCACGACATCACGTACATCGACGCCGGGACCAGCGGCGGCGTGTACGGCCTCGAGCGCGGCTACTGCATGATGGTCGGCGGCGACAAGGCCGCGGTCCAGCGGCTCGATCCGATCTTCAAGACGCTCGCGCCCGGCACGGGCGACGTCGAGCGCACGCCCGGCCGGGACAAGGCCGGCGGCACGTCGGAGGAGGGCTACCTGCACTGCGGCCCGGTCGGCGCCGGCCACTTCGTCAAGATGGTCCACAACGGCATCGAGTACGGCATCATGCAGGCGCTGGCCGAGGGCTTCGCGGTCATGCAGGGCGCCAACAACGACACCGTCGACAAGGACCACCGGTTCGAGCTGCCGGTCGCCGACATCGCCGAGGTCTGGCGCCGCGGCAGCGTGCTGTCGTCGTGGCTGGTCGATCTGACCGCCAAGGCGCTCGTTGAGGACCCCAAGCTCGGCAAGTTCTCGGGCCACGTCGCCGACTCCGGCGAGGGCCGGTGGACGGTGCAAGCCGCGATCGAGGAGTCGGTGCCGGCGCCGGTGATCACCGAGGCGCTGTACGCCCGGTTCCGCTCGCGCCAGGAAGGGTCGTTCGCGGACAAGCTGCTGTCGGCGATGCGGTTCCAGTTCGGCGGCCACGTCGAGACGCCCAGCAAGGGCTGATCGCATGACCACCGAGCACAAGGTTCGCCGGTTCGACGATCTCGACGCGCTCAGCCGCGCCGCGGCCGATGACCTGGTGGCGATCGTCCAGGCCGCGGTGGCCGAGCGCGGGGTGGCGAGCCTCGCGCTGTCGGGTGGCTCGACGCCGGCCAAGCTGTTCAAGCTGCTGGCGGCCCGCGGCCGGGACGCGCTGCCGTGGGATCAGATCGAGCTGTGGTGGGGCGACGAGCGCACGGTGCCGCCCGACCACGCCGACTCGAACTACCGGATGGCGAAGGAGACGCTGATCGAGCCGCTCGAGCTCGACCCGGCGAAGGTCCATCGCATGGAAGGCGAGCGCGATCCGGCGGAGGCGGCCGAGGCCTACGAGCGCGCGCTGGTCCACGCGCTCGGCGCGCCGCCGGTGTTCGACCTCGTGCTGCTCGGCATGGGCCCCGATGGCCACACCGCGTCGCTGTTCCCGGGGACCAAGGCGCTGGGCGATTTCTCCGGCCGGCGCGAACCGGTCGCTGACGGCCGCTGGGTCGTGGCCAACCACGTCGACTCGCCGGTGACCAAGGGCGAGACCTGGCGGATCACGCTGACCGCGCCGGCGATCAACGCCGCGCGCCACGTCCGGTTCCTGATCGGCGGCGCCGACAAGGCCGCGGCGCTCGCCCACGTGCTCGAGGGCGCGCGCGAGCCCCGGACGTACCCGTCGCAGCTGATCGCGCCGCCGACCGGCGAGCTGGTCTGGCTCGTCGACAACGCCGCGGCGGCCAAGCTGAGGCCGGCGTGATCCTCGCCGGCGACATCGGCGGCACCAAGACGGTGCTGGCGATCTGCGAGGCCCAGGGCGAGCGGATCCGCGTGGTCCGCGACGCGACCTTCCCGAGCAACGCGCACCCGTCGCTCGAGGCGATCCTCGATCAGTTCGTGGTCCCCGGCGAGCTCGGCCAGCTGACCGCGGCGTGCTTCGGCGTGGCCGGCCCGGTCGTCGGCGGCGACGCCAAGATCACCAACCTGCCGTGGACGATCCGCGCGGCCTCGGTCGCCGAGCGGCTCGCCGGCATCCCGGTCCGGCTGCTCAACGATCTGCAGGCCACCGCGCTCGGCACGCTGGTCCTGCCCGACGACAAGTTCGGCGTGCTCCAGGCGGGCGCGCCCGTCCAGACCGCCGAGGGCGGCGATCGGCCGTCGATCGCGATCGTCGCGCCCGGCACGGGCCTGGGCGAGTCGCTGCTGGTCGCGACCGGCGATCGGTACCGCGCGCTACCGTCCGAGGGCGGCCACGCCGACTTCGCGCCGACCAGCGACGACGAGATCGCCCTGCTCCACTTCTTGCGCGGCAAGTACGGCCCGCACATCAGCTACGAGCGCGTGCTGTCGGGCGCCGGCATCGGCGACCTGTACGCGTTCGCCCGCCACCAGTCGGCCGCGCCCGAGCCGGCGTGGCTGACCGAGGCCCTGGGCCAGGCCGACCGCAACGCGGTGGTCACCAAGGCCGCGCTCGCCGGCACCGACGCGGTGTGCGGCCGGGCGCTCGAGATGTTCGTCGAGATCCTCGGCAACGAGGCTGGCAACCTCGCGCTGCGCGGCCTGGCCACCGGCGGCGTCGTGCTCGGCGGCGGCATCCCGCCCAAGATCTTGCCGGCGCTGCAGGACGGCCGGTTCCTCGCCCGGTTCCGCGACAAGGGCCGGTTCACCTCGTGGATGGCGACCCTGCCCGTCCGCGTCACGCTCGAGCCCCGCGCCGCCCTGCTCGGCGCCGCGCACCACGCTGCCACTCACAAGGATCCCCGCGCATGACCGAACCTGCCAAGCCGTCCTCGCCCGCCGCCGTGGCCGCGGCCGCCCAGCCGCCGGGGGGCGCTCCCGGCAACAGCGCGGTCGCCTCGTCGGTGACCGGCGAGATCCTCGGCGATCTGACCACCAAGCGCCGCCGGCCCGAGCCGACCGCGATCGTCATCTTCGGCGCCACCGGCGACCTCGCGGGCCGAAAGCTCGCGCCCGCGCTGTTCAACATGATGATCGACCGGCAGCTCGCCGAGCCGACCGTGATCATCGGCGTCAGCCGTGGCGATCTGTCGGTGCAGAAGTTCTCCGACCACCTGAAGCCCAAGGTCAACGAGTTCTCGCGCCAGAAGGTCGAGCCGGCGATGTGGGACAAGTTCGCCGCGACGCTCGACTACGTCGGCGGCGACTTCGACAAGGACGAGATCTACAAGGCGCTCAAGACCAAGCTCGACGCCGCGGCGGCCAAGGGCACGCGCGGCAACCGCGTGTTCTACCTGTCGACCCCGCCGTCGGTGTTCCCGCTCGTGATGCAGAAACTCGAGCAGCACAAGCTGATCGAGCGCGAGGTCCAGGGCTCGGACAAGCCGTCGTGCCGGGTGATCGTCGAGAAGCCGTTCGGCCGCGACCTCAAGTCGGCGCGCGAGCTCAACGAGATGATGGGCCGCTACCTCGACGAATCGCAGATCTACCGGATCGACCACTACCTGGGCAAGGAGACCGTCCAGAACATCCTGGTCCTGCGGTTCGGCAATTCGATCTTCGAGCCGCTGTGGAACCGGAACCACATCGACTACGTCGAGATCACCGCGGCCGAGACCATCGGCATCGAGGGTCGCGGCTCGTTCTACGAGTCGATCGGCGTGGTCCGCGACATCATCCAGAACCACCTCCTGCAGGTGATGTCGCTGGTGACGATGGAGGTCCCGGCGTCGTTCTCCGCCGACGACGTCCGCGACGAGAAATCGCAGCTGCTGCGCTCGGTGCGCAACCTCGACCTCAACGACGTCGCCAACCACTGCGTGCGCGGCCAGTACCGCGGCTATCGCAAGGAGGAGGGCGTCGCGCACGACTCGCAAACGCCGACCTACGCGGCGATGCGGTTCATGATCGACAGCTGGCGCTGGCAGGGCGTGCCGTTCTACTTGCGCGCCGGCAAGAAGCTCGCGGAGCGGCTGACCGAGGTCAAGATCCACTTCCGCGCGGTGCCGCTGGTGCTGTTCAAGGAAGAGGCGGCCGGCAGCGTGCTGCAGCCCGCCGTGCTGACCCTGCGGATCCAGCCGCACGAGGGCATCGTGCTGCGGTTCGTGGCCAAGGTCCCGGGCGAGAACATCAACGTCGGCAACGTGCACATGACGATGACCTACGCCGATGCGTTCAAGCGGCCGATCTCGGAGGCCTACGAGCGGCTGCTGCTCGACTGCATGCGCGGCGACGCCACGCTGTTCAACCGGCGCGACTCGGTCGACCGGGCGTGGGAGCTGATCCAGCCGGTGCTGCAGATCTGGGAGGCGACGCCGGGGGTGAAGATCTACGAGCCGGGCAGCTCCGGCCCGCCGCAGGCGGACGAGATGATCCAGCGCGACGGGCACACGTGGAGCGAGCTGGTCGTCGCGCCCTGAGCGTGCTCGGCTTCTCCCCGTGTCCTCCGAGCTAGCATCGCCGGCGTCGCCCGCGCCCACGCCCGACGCCGCCGATGCGGCCGAGGCCCCGCCGGCGGTGGCGCCGCAGACACCGGCGACGCCGGCGAAGCCGCCGATGAGCTTCGGCCAGCGGCTCGGCCGCGCCCTGCACCACCGCAACTACCGGCTGTTCTTCGCCGGCCAGGGCCTGTCGGTGCTCGGCACCTGGCTGACCCGGTTCGCGACGTCGTGGATGGCGTACACCCTGACCGGCTCGGAGCTCGTGCTCGGGCTGGTCACGTTCTTCGGCCAGGCGCCGACGTCGCTGCTCGCGCCGTTCGCCGGCGTGCTGGTCGACCGCTGGGACCGCCGGCGGACGATCCTGGTCACCCAGGTGTTCGCGCTGCTGCAGTCCACCGCGCTCGCGGCGTTCGCGCTGACCGGGACGATGACGATCTGGCATCTGCTCGGGCTCGGCGCGGTCCAGGCGGTGATCAACGCGTTCGACATGCCGGCGCGCCAGTCGTTCCTGGGCCAGATGGTCGTCGACCGGGCGGACCTGCCCAATGCGATCGCGCTCAACTCGTCGATGGTCAACGGCGCCCGGCTGATCGGCCCGGTGATCGCCGCGGTGCTGGTCGAGGGCGTCGGCACCGGCTGGTGCTTCGCGATCGACGCGGCGAGCTACCTGGCGGTGATCGCCTCGCTGCTGATGATCCGGGTGCCGCGCCGGCCGCCGCGGGTCCGCGCCGGCAACGTGCTGCAGGAGCTCGCCGAGGGCCTGCGCTACGTCTGGGGCGTGCCGCTGGTTCGCTCGGTGCTGATGCTGCTTGCGGTGTCGAGCGTGCTCGGCGGCGCGTACAGCACGCTGCTGCCGGTGGTCGCGGCGACGACGCTGCAGGGCAACGCGCACACCCTCGGCATCTTGATGGGCTCGGCCGGCTGCGGCGCGCTGTGCGGCGCGCTGTACCTGGCGAGCCGGACGTCGGTGGTCGGGCTGCTCAAGGTCATCACGCGCTGCGCGATCGGCCTGGCGATCGGGATGATCGCGATGGAGCTCGCGACCAGCCGGCTGCTCGCGGTGCCGCTCTTGTTCCTGATCGGCATGTCGATGATGGTGCAGCTGGCCTCCACCAACACGCTGCTGCAGACCGTCGTCGAGGAGCGCATGCTCGGCCGGGTGATCAGCCTCTACGCCGTGGCGTTCTTCGGCGGCGCTCCGGTCGGCGCGCTGCTCGAGGGCGCGCTCGCCAACAAGATCGGCGCGATCCACACGTTCGCGATCGCCGGCGCGCTGTGCCTGGTCAGCGGGATCACGTTCGCGCTCAAGCTGCCGGGGCTGCGCAAGGTCAGCCGGCCGCTGTACGTCAAGCTCGGCCTGCTGCCGCCCCGCTAGCCTTCCGCTCGCCTCAGCGCAGGCCGCGGACCACGCGGCTCGCGTGGCGCCGCAGTGCGTGGCCAAAGCGCGACGGGCCCGCCGGATCGGCCGCGTCCGCCAGCGCCTCGGCGTCGCGCTCGGCGAGCAGCTCCATCGGCCCGAGGTCGACGCAGCCGTAGGCCCGGTCGGCCGCGGTGCAGTAGACGCGGACGTGCAAGTGGTCGTCGTGGCGGGCGCTGTCTCCGGGCTGGTGCAGGGTCGCGCGCGCCCGGGCGATCAGCGCCGCCGGCTCGCCGAGCTGCTCGGCGTGCGCGAGCAGCCGCTGCGCGAGCGGCTCGTACAGAAAGATCCACTGCACCGACGCCTCGGGCGCGGTGATCACGTCCTTGACCAGCTGCCAGGTCCGCGGCACGTCGAGGGTCAGGCCGCTGCCGTCGACCGCGACGCCGCGCGCGTCGAGCACGTGCATCGCGTCGGCCTCGAACGGCTTGCCCTGCGCGTCGCGCAGGTAATACAGCAGGTCGACGTCGCGCCCGCTCTGGTGCGAGCGATGGAACGCGGCCCTGGCGCCGCCGCGGCGGCCGGACAGGTCGGCGACGACCAGCTTGACGCCGCGCACCCGGCGCTGCATCCGGCGCGCGACGCCGGTGATGAGGTCGACCAGCTCGTCGGTGCCGTACCGGTTATCGCGCGCCCGCCAGAGCTCGCGGGTCAGGTAGCCCTCGCCATGGTCGGGCAGCCGCGCGGCGTCGACCAGGTAGCCGTTGCTCGACTTGCCGACCGAGACGCTGGTCCCGTCGGTGAACCCGCCGAGCTCGGCGCAGC
>DASWOO010000611.1:0-5721 GCA_036404335.1 Kofleriaceae bacterium | reverse complement strand
CGGCTTGCCCGAGCGGCTGTACACGAAGTAGCGCTGGGTGTCGCCGCGCGGCGTGCCGGCGAGCAGCGCGCGGGTGTTGCGCATGCCGGGGCCGAGGTTCGAGACCATCTGGCGGCGCGCGAGGTCGTAGATCTGGACGCGCTTGGCGCGGTCGAGGTCGCCGGCGGGCGTGCGCGGATCGACGCCGGCGGCGAACAGCGCCTCGCACTTGTAGACGTTGCCGATCCCGGAGGCGACCCGCTGGTCGAGCAGGACGTTGGCGATCGCGCGGTCGGGATCGGCGACCGCGGCGTCGGCCGCCTGCTCGGCGTCGAACGCGTCGGTCAGGATGTCGGGGCCGAGCGACGCGACCGCCATGCCGTGGCGCGGCGCGCGGCGGTGCGAGATGTCGACGGTCGGCGCGGTCAGCCACAACAACAGGTACTCGGCCGTCGCGAGGACCAGGCTGGCGCGGCCCGGCGAGGTCCTGGCGACGATCGCCTCGCCCTCGGCGCGGCCGTACAGCCGGAACCGGCCGTTCATGCCGAGATGGACGCGGACGTGGGTGCCGTCGTCGAGGTCGATCACGAGGTGCTTGCCGTGGGCCTCGACCGACTTGACGGTCCGGCCGGCGAGGTTGCGGATTAGGCCCTGGGTCGTGGCGCGCTCGATCGTCACGCCGGTCAGGATCGGCGCGACGCGCGCCTGGATCCGGTGGATGGTATCGCCCTCGGGCATGGCTAGTTATCCGTGCCGAAGTCGCCGTCGGCGTCGGGCTCGGCGTCGACCTGGTCGGGGTCATCGAAGTCCAGGCCATCGAGCTCGGCCTCGACGTCGGGCATGGGGCCCGTCGGTTGCGCCGCGCGCGCGGCGGTCGGGCGCGGCGACGGCGCGGGCGAGGTCGAGGCGGCGGACGGCAGCGGCGCGGTCGTGGTCGCCGGGCCGAGCACCGTCACCGGCTGCGCGCGGACCACGAGGCCGTGGTAATCGGCGCGCGCCGAGTTGGCGAGCAGCACGCGCGCCAGCGGCGACTCGTTGGCCGGCACGCCGTCGATCAGCTCGATCACCAGCTCGCGGCGCTTCGCGCGGGCGGCGACCCGCGGCAGGCCGACCGCCAGCGCGAGCTCGATCGACTCGGCCGGCAGGTCGCCGGTCGCGATCCGCTTGGCCTTGGGCTCGAGCCAGACCGCGAGCGCGCCGTCGACCAGGATCGCCGTCGCGCCGACCCGCCGCGCCGGCCGCGTGCCCGGCTCCTTGAGCGGCGGCCAGGGCAGGGCGCTGCCCCACGCGCACGCCGGATCGACCGCCGGCACGACATCGACCCGCGCAGCGTCGCCGCGCGGCGCCTCGCGCAGCCGATCGATCGCGCCGGGCCACGCGAACTGCGCGCCCTCGAGGTTCTCGACGAAGTAGCCGCGGCGCACCGTGCCGGCGTCCTCCATCGCGCGCAGCACGTCACCGATCGCGGCGAACCCGCCGGGGATATCGTCGGCGCGCGCGGTCGCCCGGCCGGCGATGCCCCAGCGCTCGAGCAGCGCGGTCGCCTGGGCGTGGGCGCGGGTCGTCGCGGTCGCCGGCGCGCCGAGCGAGGTCACCAGCGACCACCGGCCACCGAACGCGGCGTGCGCGCTGAACTTGCGGCCGGTCGGCGCGGACAGCGAGCGCAGCGGCGCGAACGTGTCGTTGGTGATCACGCCGGCCCACACCAGATCCCACAGCGCGGCGATCACCGGCGCGTGGATCGTCGCCGCGCGGCTCGCCGGGATCCCCGAGCGCACCGGCAGCGCGGCGCGCGCGTCGGCGGGCGAGACCTGGGCGGTCACCGCCTGCTCGATCGCGACCAGGAACGACGCGCCGACCTGCGCCAGGTGCGCGACGATCGCGTCGTGGATCGGCGAGGAATGCGCGACCGGCTGCGGATCCGGCGCCAGCGACGTGGCGCGATCGCGCCGCAATAAGATGATGCGGCCGTCCTTGGCGCCGAGCGAGCCCGCGCCGACCCACACCAGCTCGCCCGCGGCGCCGAGCTCGTCGAGCATGCGCGGGTGGTAGTCGAGGATCCGCGCCGGCAGGATCCGCGCCTCGAGCTCGGAGAACGGCAGGGCCACGCCCTCGAGCCGGCCGACCGCGTCGCGCAGCGCGCCGATCCCGCGGCGCGGCTGATCGAGGCCGTGCCAGCGCGGCAGGAACGCGGCGAACGTCTTGGCATCGACCGGCGCGACCTGCGCGCGCAGCCGGCCGAGGGTGCGGCGCCGCAGCTGGCGCAACACCTCGGGATCGCAGCTGTCCTTGTGGACGCCGCCGGGCCGGAGCTCGCCGCGCACCAGCTGGTTGCGCGCCTCGAGCAGGCCGAGCACCGGCTCGATCTGCGCCGGCGGCAGGCCCCAGCGCGCGGCCGGCTCGGCGGCGGTGAACGGCCCGTGGGTCCGGGCCCAGCGCGCGATCAGCGACTCGAGCGGCGCGGCGACCGGCTCGAGCAGCGCCGCGGGCAGCCCGGCCGGCAGCTGGACGCCGAGCCCGTCGCGGTAGCGCGCGGCGTCCTCGGCCGCGATATAGCGCGCGACGCCGGCGATCCGAACCGGGGCCAGCCGGCGCTGGGCGACCAGCGTGTCGAGCGCGGGGCCGAGCGCGACCTCGGCCAGGGTGCGCGCGGCGATGTCGTCGACCGACAGATCGCCGAGCCGGCGGACCAGGTCGTGGACCTCGTCGACCGACCGCGCCTTGCGGTCCTCGGCCAGCTGCTGCAGCTCGGCCTCGACCTCGTCGAGCACGTCGGGATCGAGCAGCTCGCGCAGCTCGCCGCCGCCGATCAGCTCGCGCAGCAGGTTGCGGTCGAGGGTCAGCGCCTGGGCCTTGCGCTCGGCGAGCGGCGCGTCGCCCTCGTAGAGGAACGCGGCGACGTAGTCGAACACCAGCGAGCGCGCGAACGGCGAGGCCACCTCGGTGATCGCCGGCTCGACCCGGATCACCCGCGAGCGGATCTGCCGCAGCACGTCGAGCAGCGCCGGCAGATCGAACACGTCGCGCAGCACCTCGCGGTAGGTCTCGAGCGTGATCGGGAACGCCGGGAACCGCAGCGCCACGCCCATCAGCTGCTGCGCGCGCAGCCGCTGCGCCCAGAGCGGGGTGCGCATGCCCGGCCGGCGGCGCGGCAGGAGCAGCGCGCGCGCGGCGTTCTCGCGGAAGTGGCTGGCGAACATGCTCGAGCGCGACAGCTCTTCGACCAGGATGTTCTCGACGTCGTCGGGGTCGGGCACCAGCTGGTCATCGGTCGGCAGGAGGTCGCCGTCGGCGAACCGCAGCGCGATGCCGTCGTCGGTGTACAGCGGATGGATCGGGTAGCCGAGCTCGGCCTCGAGCTGCTTGGCCAGGACCAGCGCCCACGGCGCGTGGATCCGGCTGCCGAACGGCGACAGGATGCAGACCCGGACGTCGCCGAGCTCGTCGCGGAACCGCTCGATCGTGATCGCGCGATCGGTCGGCAGGCTGCCGGTCGCGGCGCGCTGATCGCCGACGTAGCCGATCAGGTTGTCGGCGGCGAACTTGTCGAGCTTGAGCGAGCCGGTCAGCCAGTGGTGCGCCTTGACCGGATCTTGGACCAGCTGATCGTCGAGCTCGCGGCAGAACGCGCCGAGCGCGCGGCCCAGCTCGATCGGCCGGCCCGGGCCCTCGCCGCGCCAGAACGGCATCTTGCCGGGCTCGCCCGGCGCGGGCGAGACGATCACGCGGTCGCGGGTGATGTCCTCGATCCGCCAGGTGGTCGCGCCGAGCAGGAACAGCTCGCCCTTGCGGCTCTCGTAGACCATCTCCTCGTCGAGCTCGCCGACCCGCGGCCCGCTCGCGCCGACGTGGACGGCGTAGGTCCCGCGATCCGGGATCGTGCCGCCCGACATCACCGACAGCATCCGCGCGCCCTTGCGGCCGGTCAGCACGTCGGTCTGGCGATCCCAGGTCAGGCGCGGCCGCAGCTCGGCGAACTCGTCGCTCGGGTAGCGGCCGGACAGCATGTCGATCACGCCGGTCAGCGCGGCGCGCGACAGCTCGCGGTAGCTCGCGGTCCGGCGGATCACGCGCTCGAGGTCATCGAGCTTCCAGGCGTCGACGGCGACCATCGCGACGATCTGCTGGGCCAGGACGTCGAGCGCGCTGTCCGGCACCCGGATCGACTCGACCTCGCCCTCCATCATCTTCTGCGCCACGACCGTGGCCTCGAGCAGGTCGCCGCGGAACTTGGGCACGATCCGGCCGATGCTCACGCCGCCGACGTGGTGGCCGGCGCGGCCGATCCGCTGCAGGCCGCGCGACACCGCGCCCGGCGACTCGACCTGGATCACCAGATCGACCGTGCCCATGTCGATACCGAGCTCGAGCGACGAGGTCGCGGCGATCGCGCGCAGCCGGCCGGCCTTGAGCGCCTCCTCGATCTCGAGGCGCTGGTGCCGGGCGACCGAGCCGTGGTGGGCGCGGACCAGCTCGACGTCCTCGGGCGCGACCCCGGTCGACACCGCCAGCTCGGTCAGCTGCTGCGACACGCGCTCGGCGAGCCGCCGCGAGTTGACGAAGATGATCGTGGTGCGGTGCGCGAGGATCATCTCGAGCAGCCGCGGGTAGATCAGCGGCCACATGCCGCCGCCGTCCTTGCCGGACGTGCCCGGGTGGTCCATCTCCTGCGCCGGGACGATGATCGCGAGGTCCATCGCGGGCTTGGCGCTGGCGTCGACGATCTCGACCGGCCGGTCGCCGCCGAGGTAGCGCGCGACCTCGACCAGCGGTCGCTGGGTCGCCGACAGGCCGATGCGCTGCGGCTCGGGGTTGCCGGCGGCGGTCACGAAGTGGCACAGCCGCTCGAGCGTCAGCCCGAGGTGGACGCCGCGCTTGGTCGGCGCCAGCGCGTGGATCTCGTCGACGATCACGGTCTCGACCGCGCGCAGCCGCTCGCGCGACCGGCCGGCGAGCAGCAGATACAGCGACTCCGGCGTGGTAATCAGGATGTCGCCGGGGTGCTTGAGCTGGCGCTCGCGCTCCTTGGCCGGCGTGTCGCCGGTCCGGACATCGGCGGTGATCGTCACGCCCGCGCCGAGCCGCTGCAGGCCGGCGAGCGGCGCGCGCAGGTTGCGCTCGATGTCGTAGGCCAGCGCCTTGATCGGCGAGACGTAGACCACGCGCGTGCCGGGCACGGCGTCCGGCTCGGCCGGCCGGGCGCGCGCTAGCTGATCGAGGCACCACAGGAACGCCGCCAGCGTCTTGCCGCTGCCGGTCGGCGCCAGCATCAGCGTGTGCTTGCCCGCGGCGATGCTCGCCCAGCCTCGCGCCTGGATATCCGTCGGTGTCGCGAAGCTCTGGCGGAACCACGTCTGGGTCTCGCGGCCGAACGGCGCCAGCGGATCACTCACGCGCCGACCATAGCAGTCCAGGCCCGCGTGAGACGCCGGCGCGGGAACGGTTGGCGCCGGTCGATCGTCTAGGATCACGAGATGTGCACCGCCAAGCGCGGCGACAGCGAGTACACGGTCTTCGCCACCGCCAAGGCCTGCAACCGCGAGCGCTAGAGGCAGGCCGCCAACGGCGAGTAGCCGGCGGCCAGGACGGGCCGGTCAGGACGTGCCGTCAGAACGTGCCGTCAGAACGTGCCGTCAGAACGTGCCGGTCAGAACGTGATCGTCGCGACCACGACGTCGGTGAACGAGCCGGCGGTGGCGTCCTGGTGGCCGGCGATGCGGCCGTAGACCGTCAACTGCGTTG
>DASWOO010000610.1:0-16183 GCA_036404335.1 Kofleriaceae bacterium | reverse complement strand
GTTCGCGGAGGCTCTCGAGCAGGCGCTGCGCGAGATCAACACGCTCGGGCTCAGGCAGCTCGAGCAACTCCGCCATGGTGCCGGGAGAAACCGCCATCTTGGAAGTGTAGCAAGGCCGTCACTTGTAGGTGCCGGATTTTGCTGTCGAGCGGGATACCGGATTCGAACCGGCGACCTTCAGCTTGGGAAGCTGACACTCTACCGCTGAGTTAATCCCGCAGGTCTTCGTAACCGTACACGATTTCTTACGTCGATCAAGGGGGCCGGGGGTGTTCGTGGACCGTGGCCGGCGGCGCGACCGGGCCGGTCAGCCGTCGTCGTCGGCGGGCGGCGGGTCGCCGAGCCACGAGCGGCGGCGGGGGCCGGTCTTGCGGGGAAAGCCGGGTGCGGGCGGGTCGTGGCGGCTGCCCACGAGCTCGTAGTTGCCGCAGCGGTAGCAGGTGAAGCCGTCGCCGAAGTGGAGGCCGTCTTCAGCGCCGTACATGTCGGGCAGGCATTCGTGCAGCGCCTCCTGATCGCAGCACGAGGTGAGGCGGTCGTGGGCGTAGCACCGGACGCGTTGCGTGCTCGGGCAGTGGTAGGCGTATGCGCAGCAGTACTTCACGGGCGCTACGACGCGAGGACGTCGTCGGCCTGGGCCTTGGCCTCGGGCGTCAGCAGGCCGAGGATCGCGTAGACGATCGTGCCGTCGTCGGCCACGCGCAGCTCGGCGACGCCTTGCGAGGTCAGGCGGTCGAGCGCGGCGCGGCTGTCGGCCAGGCTGAGGCCGCAGCGCGCGGCGACCTCGACGGCGGTGACGCGGCCGCCGACCTGGGCGGCGAGGGCGAGGATGCGCTGCTCGGCGGCCGAGGCGGGCGGGGTGGTGACCGCGGACGGCGAGCCTCGAAACATGCGCCGGGCCAGGTAGGCTCCGGCAACGCAGGCGCCGCTGAACAGGACGAGGACGCCGGCGAGGACCGACGGCGGCGTCTGGCCGTCGCCGCCCCCCGCGAGGTCCCCGATCGCCATCGCCACGAACATCGCGCTGAGCAACGCGACGATCACGCCAAGCACACCGAGCAGCGTACGCATCCGGCCAGCATACCATCACGTTCGCTGCCGATCCGATCGAGCGCGGGCTCGGCGAGCTGGCCGTCCGTGGGCAGCGACGAGCTCCGCCGCCGCGTCCTGAACCGGTACATCCCGGCAGACGTCGGCGCGCGTTCCGCATGGCCTGCCGGATCGCGGCGCGCGTGTCCGAGATCGTGCATGCTGCGGGGCACATCATGGGGGGTGGTATGCGTGACACGCAGCGGTAGCTCGTGGGGTCGTGGGCCTGGCCGTCCTGTGCTCCACGGTCGGGGTCGCGGCCGCCGGCAAGACGATCTTCGTCCCGGCCGACCGGCCGACGATCCAGGGCGCGATCGACGCGGCGGTCGACGGCGACATCGTCGAGGTCGCCGACGGGACGTATGCCGAGCACGTCAGCATCGCGGGTAAGGCGATCACGGTGCGCAGCGCGCACGGCGCCGCGACCACGATCATCGACGGAGGCGGCACCGACTGCGTCGTGCAGATGAGCAACAACGACGCCGCCGCGCTGATCGGCTTCACGATCCGCCATGGCCGGCCGGGCCCGACCTGCGACGGCGGCGGCGTGCGGATCTACGGCGGGGGCACGGTCGCCAACAACGTCATCACCGACAACGCCGGCTGCCAGGGCATCGGGCTCTACATCAGCGGCTCGCCGGTCGTTCGCAACAACACGATCACGAACAACCTGCAGACGACCTGCAGCGGCGGTGTCGGGGGCGGCGGGATCGCCGTGGTCGGGAGCTCGACCGCCAAGCTCCTCGACAACATGATCACGCACAACACGTCGGACGCCGACGGCGGGGCGATCTCGTTGTTCGCGGCGGGGGCGGTCACGGTCCGCGGCAACACGATCTCGGACAACACCGGCAACCAGGGCGGCGCGATCGCCATGCTCAACGATTCGCCGGCGCTGATCACCGACAACCTGATGGTGAACAACCACGCCCGTCAGAGCGGCGGCGGCATCTACGTCCTCGTCCCGTCCGGCTCCACGGGCCTGAAGATCGTGAATAACACGCTGGCCAACAACACCGTGCAAGCCGATGGATCTCAGCTGTACATCGACGGGTTCAAGTCCCAGACGCAGATCTGGAACAACCTGTTCGTCGACGCCAGCAGCAAGGTCGCCGTGACCTGCACGACGAGCTACGACGTCAGGTCGCCGGTGATGAGCAACAACGACACCTACAACCCGACCGGCACGACGTACGCGTGCGCGTGCGCGACCACGACCGGGAGCAACGGCAACGTGTCGCAAGATCCGAAGTTCGTGACCGCGGGCAGCAACTATCGGCTCCAGGCGCTGTCGCCGGTGCGCGACGCGGGCAGCAACACCGCCCCGGGCCTGCCGGCGACCGACCTCGCCGGCGACCCGCGCATCGTCGACAGCGACGGGGACGGGGTCGCGACCGTCGATCTCGGCGCGTACGAGGCCAGCGGCGTGCGCGAGCTGTCGATCTCGCCCCCGGCCCTCGCGTTCGGCGCGCAGCTGGTGGGCACGACCTCGGCCGGCCAGAGCGTGACGGTGACCAACACCGGCCTCGGCCAGGTCGCGATCGCGAGCCTCGCGGGCACCGGCGACTTCGCGCAGAGCTCGACGTGCGGGGCGACGCTCGACGTCGGCCAGGCGTGCACGCTGACGGTTCGCTTCGCGCCGACCGCGTCGGGGGCGCGGACGGGATCGGTCTCGATCACCAATAGCACGCCGAAGCAGACGCACGTCCTCGCCCTGACCGGCGCGGCGACCGACTTCGCGCTCGAGGCCGCACCGGGCGGCTCGACCTCCGCGACGTTCGATCACGGCGCCAGCTATCAACTCCTGGTCGCGGCGCAGGGCGATCTGCGCGCGGCCGTCGCCTTAACCTGCGAGGGCGCGCCGAGCGGCACGACCTGCGCGATCTCGCCGGCGACGGCGATGGTCGACGGCGCGGCCGCGCCGTTCACGGTGTCGATCGTGCCGGCGGCGAGCGCGGCGGCCGGTGTCACCGCGCCGCCGTCGGGTCCGCTGCTCGCGACGCTGCTCGCGCTCGGCGTCGTGCTGGCGTGGCGCGCCGCGCGCCTGCCGCGCCGCCGCCTGGCCGCCGCGTGCAGCGCGTTGCTCGGCGTCGGGCTCGCGTTCGCCGCGTGCGGCGATGGCCACCACGGCGGCGGGCCGGGCGTCGATGGCGGCCTCGGCGCCGGGCTGGACGCGGGCGTGGACGCAGGCTCTGGCGTCCCGAGCGGCACGTATGCGCTGACGGTCACCGGCACCACGGGCGGGGTGAGCCGCACGCTCGCGCTGACGCTCACCGTGCCCTGAGCCGCGTCCCCGGCCGGCGTGCCTGGTGCGGGCCGCGTCGCCCCGGGCCGCCGATCCATCGTAGGGTGCGGCGCATGGTCAGCGAAATCTTCGATCCAGCGCAGTGGAGCCCCGTCGCCGGGTTCGAGCTCACCGACATCACGTATCACCGGCACGTGCGGCTCGGGATGGTGCGAGTCGCGTTCAACCGGCCGGAGGTTCGCAACGCATTCCGGCCGCACACCGTCGACGAGCTGTACGCGGCGCTCGAGCATGCGCGCACGGCCAGCGACGTCGGCGTCGTGCTGCTGACCGGCAATGGCCCGTCGCCCAAGGATGGCGGCTGGGCGTTCTGCTCCGGCGGCGACCAGCGGATCCGCGGCGAGCACGGCTATCGCTACGAGGTGGCCGGCGCGACGGCGGCCGACGCACCGAAGGTTCCCGACCTCGCCAAGCTCGGGCGCCTCCACATCCTCGAGGTCCAGCGGCTCATCCGGTTCATGCCGAAGGTCGTGATCGCGGTGGTCCCGGGCTGGGCGGCGGGCGGCGGCCACAGCCTGCATGTCGTCTGCGACCTGACCCTGGCCAGCGCCGAGCACGCGATGTTCAAGCAGACCGACGCGGACGTCGCCAGCTTCGACGGCGGCTACGGCTCGGCCTACCTCGCGAAGATGGTCGGCCAGAAGAAGGCGCGCGAGATCTTCTTCCTCGGCGACGCCTACTCGGCCGCGGAGGCCGCGGCGATGGGCGCGGTCAACGCGGTCGTGCCGCACGCCCAGCTGGAGACCACGGCGATCGCGTGGGGCGAGAAGATCCTCGGCAAGAGCCCGACCGCCGTGCGCATGCTGAAGTACGCGTTCAACCTGACCGATGACGGCATCGTCGGTCAGCAGCTGTTCGCCGGCGAGGCGACCCGCCTGGCCTACGCCACGCCCGAGGCCAAGGAAGGCCGCGACTCGTTCCTCGAGAAGCGCGACGCGGACTGGTCGGGCGTGCCCTGGTACTACTGAGCAGGATCACTTCTGGAGGTGAATATGCGCGCCGCTCCAGGCCGCGTTGCCACCGCGCCGCTCGTCGATCACGGTGATCCCGTGCGACCGCGCATCCCGCATGAACGAGTTGACCTGCGCGGAGGTGTGATCCCGCGTGCGCACGTCGATGGCGTGCCCGGCCTTGTGGGCCCAGCCGAGGTGGTGACCGCCGGTCGTCGACGTCACGTGAAAGCCGTGCTCGGTCGCGAACTGCGATAGCTGCCGCCAGGTCTGCCCCTGCGTCTGGGCGCCGCCGCTGGCATCGATCAACAACGTGGTCGGGATCGTCTCGAGGTTCGACATGGCGTGTGTCCTTTCGATTCCCAGCCATGTGCAGCGGCGATGCCATCGCGGCCGGCGCGCCCGCTGCGTCCCTACGTAGGCAAGGTGAGTCCGCGCGTCGTCGCCGGCACGCGCGCAACCTCGTGATCGCACGAAGGCCGCCACCGCGCGCGGCGGCGTGTCACCCGCCGGCGACACGCGATCGAGGGGCAATGCCCCGGCCACACGGGGGCCACTCGAGCTTCCACGTTCGGGCGGGCGCGATTGCTTGCTAAGAAATTAGCATGGTGCTAATTCCTTCGCACGAGATGAAGAAGCCCACGCCCCTGACGCGCCGCGAGCGCGAGATCATGGACATCCTGCACCGGCGGAGCCGGGCGACGGCCCACGAGGTGCTCGACGAGCTGAGCGAGCCGCCGAGCTACTCCGCGGTGCGCACGCTGCTGCGGTTGCTCGAGGAGCGCGGCCACATCCGCCACGAGCAGGACGGGCCGCGCTACGTGTACATGCCGATGGTCGCGCGCCGCGAGGCGCAGCGCTCGGCGGTCGCGCACCTGGTCCACACGTTCTTCGATGGCTCGATCGAGGGCGCGGTCGCCGCGCTGGTCGAGTCGTCGAAGCCGAAGCTGTCGGGCGAGGAGCTCGATCGGATCGCCAGCCTCGTCGCCAAGGCGAAGAAGGAAGGTCGCTGATGTCGCTGATCGGATGGTTCGTGCGCGGCGCCGCCGTGCTCGCCCTCGCCATGCTCGCGACCCGCGGGTTGCGGCGGAGCTCGGCCGCGCTGCGCGCCGGGGTGCTCGCGGCCGCGCTCGCCGCGGTGCTGGGGCTGCCGGTGCTGGCGGCGGTGATGCCGGCGTGGCACGTGGCGGACGCGCCGTCGCTGATCGAGCCGCCGTACCTGCCGGTCGCGGAGGGCGCGCCCGTGACGAGCGCGCCCGCGGCCGTGGCCGGGCCCGCGGTCGCGTGGCAGGTGCCGTGGGCCGCGCTCGCGATCGGGCTGTGGCTGACGGGCGCGGCCGCGCTGGTCGCGCGGATCGCCGTCGTGGCGTGGCGGGCGCGCCGGCTCGCGCGCGCTGGGCTGCCGGCGGAGCACGCGCGCGGGCATGTCGCGCGGGCGTGGCGCGCGCTCGCCGGGCGGGGCGCGCCGCCGCGGGTCGTCGCGAGCGCGCGGCTCGAGGCGCCGATCGTGATCGGCGCGTGGCGGCCGGTGGTCGTCGTGCCCGCGTCGTCGGTCGACTGGTCGGCCGAGCGCTGGCGCGTGGTGCTGCTGCACGAGCTGGCGCACGTCCGGCGGCGCGACGGGCTCGCCAACCTGGTCGCCCAGCTCGCGTGCGCGGTGCACTGGGTCGATCCGCTGGTGTGGCTTGCCGCGCGCAGGCTGCGCGCCGAGCGCGAGCTCGCCGCCGACGACGCGGTGCTGCGCGATGGCGCGCGCGCGTCGACCTACGCCGAGCACCTGCTCGCGCTGGCGACCGCGCCGCGCCACGCGCTCGGCCCGGCCGCGCTGGCGATGGCCGAGGGCGCGCGGTTCGAGGCGCGGGTCGTCGCGCTGCTCGCCGCGGATCGCGCGCGCGGCCCGCTCGGCCGGTGCCGGGCGGTCGCGGTCATCGCGGTGGTCGCCGGGCTCGCCGCGTTCAGCGCCAGCGTCTCGCTCGCCGCGCCCGCACGCGGTGCGCCGGTCATGGCGACCGATCCGCGGCTGCAGGCGGTGGCGGAGCGCGAGCTCGACGCCGCGATCGCCGCGCACCACGCGACCGGCGCGCTCGCGATCGTGCTCGACGCCCGGTCCGGCGCGGTCCTGACCCTCGCCAGCCGCGGCCGCGCTGATCCGCGCGCGGCCAGCGTCACCGGCTCCACGCTCAAGCCGTTCACCGTCGCGGCCGCGCTCGAGGCCGGCGCCGCGACGCCGTCGACCCGGCTTGACTGCGAGCAGGGCGCGCGCACGTACGGCGCGCGCACGCTGCGCGACGCCTCGCCGCACGGCGTGCTCGACCTCGGCGGCATCCTGGCGGTGTCGTCGAACGTGTGCACCGCCAAGCTCGCCGAGCCGCTGGGCGATCACCTCGCCGAGGCGTTCCGTCGCTATCACCTGGCCGCGGTCGCGCACATCGACACCCGCACGCTCGACGGCGCCGCGATCGCCGCCGGCGAGGGCCTGCGCGTGCCGGCGCTCGACCTCGCCGCGAGCTACACCGCGTTCGCCGGCGGCGGCGTGTATCACTTCGCCGGCGCGAGCGAGCGCGTGATGTCGGAGCCGGCGGCGACCGCAGTGCTCGCCATGCTGGAGCGCGTGGTCACCGACGCCGACGGCACCGGCCACGCCGCCGCGATCGCCGGCGTGCGCGTCGCCGGCAAGACCGGTACCGCCGAGCGCGGCGGCGACCGGTTCTACGCCAGCTTCGTCGGCATCGTGCCGGCGGACGCGCCGCGCTACGTCGTGCTGGTCGGGGTCGAGGGCGTCCGCGAGGGCGGCGGCGAGCTCGCCGCGCCGATGTTCGCGGTGCTCGCCGCGGCCGCGCTCGGTCGCTGAGCTACGGCTTGGTCTCGCGGATCGCGCTGACCGCGACCTCGTCGCCGACGACCCGCTGCGCGCTGAACGTGCGGTTGCTGGTCTGCGCCGGATCGACGCGCCACGCGGCCTGGTAGCCCGGGAGCTGGACGTCGATCGCGGCCGAGGTCGGCTGGACCGCGTGGAGGTACGCGCTGCTCACGTGGAGCTCCTGGCGCGCGAACGGGAACTGCGCCGGGGTCCGGCCGCTGACCACCAGGTGCAGCGCGCTGGTCTCGGGCAGCGCCGTCCAGCTCGCGCGGACCTCGCCGGTCGCCGCGGTGTAGGCGAACTGGCCGCCGGCCACCGCCGCGGGCAGCCGGAAGTCGCTGTTGCCGGCGAGGCGGAACGGCCGGCGCAGCGCGCGGATCGCGGACGGCCGGCTCGCCGTGACCTCGATGCTCTGGACGTCGCCGGGCGCGGACAGGACCGCGTCGACCGCGGCCTTCACGTCGGCGTAGGCGACCGCGCGCACGTCCGCGGTCTGCGGCGCGCTGACCGAGATGTCCTGGTTGGTGTCCGTGGTGGCGGTGCGCACGTGGACGGCGGCCTGCACGGTCTCGCCGGTCTCGATGTCGGAGACGCCGAGCCGGACCGGCGCCAGCGCGGTGCCCTTGGCGGGATCGATCCGCGAGATCCACGGCAGCTCGCCGAACCCGATCGGCAGCCCGCGCTGGATCAGGATCGAGCTGGCGTTCGAGGCGATGATGTCGCGCGTGCCGATCTCGGCGCCGGTGATGTACCGGCCGCTGGGGTCGGCGAGCACCGCGAACGCGCCGATCTGGATCATCGACGCCGCTGGCGCGTCGCCGCCCAGGCCGTTGTAGCTGCCCTGGTTGTCGCACGGCGGCACCAGATCGCGCGGATCGTCGAGCGTGCGCGCGACCTCCCACGTCACGATCTGATCGACGACGAAGCGATCGGCGACCATCGTGGCCCAGGTCTCGCACACCACGCCGACCTGGTACGGGCCGTGGACCTCGGCCTGGTAGTGGCTCGGCGTCAGCTGGGTCGCGGCCTGCCACGCCGCGCGCGGGCCATCGCGAAACACGACGAGCAGCGGCGGGTTATCCGAGCGGACATGGATCTTGCTGTCGGTGGAGGTGGCCGCCGCGCTGTCGGTGCCCAGGTCGACGTGCGGCGCGCCGTTGGTCACCGGCAGCCACTGGGCGGCGCCGCCGGACGTGACCGGCGAGGCGCCGGCGTCGGGCACGTCGTCGGTCTGGGCGCCGTGGCCCTGGATCCCGCCGTCCAGCATCGTGCAGGCCAGCAGCTGGGAGATCGGCAGGGCGAGCAGCAGGTGAGTTCGCATGGCTACCTTCGTACCCTATACCCGGCCCGCGTCACCGGCATGGACCGGCAAGCTGCGATCGGCGCTAGACTCGTGACGATGATCGCGTATCTGACCGACGTCGAGGGCCGCTGGGACAAGGTCGAATCGTTCGCGGCGGGGAACCCGCACGTCTGGCTCGAGGGAACGTCGCTGCGGCTGGCCGACGGCGTGAGCTTCGTGTTCGGCGGCGATTCGGTCGACCGCGGCGCGCATGGCCGGCGGATCTTGACGATGCTGGTCGAGGCGCGGCGGGCGTATGGCGACCGGGTGGTGCTGCTCGCGGGCAACCGCGACATCAACAAGCTGCGGCTCGCGCGCGAGCTGGCGGGCGCGCCGCCGGCGAAGGCGCCGGTGGACGTGAGCCGGGCCGAGCTGCTGCGCTGGATCTTCAGCGAGACGATGGGCGCGCCGAAGGCGTTCGAGTATCGCCGGGCCGAGCTCGCGGCCGGCGGGGCGGCCGCGGACGACGACGCGGTGGTCGACAGCTTCGTGGAGGACGTCCGGCCGGGCGGGCTGGTCCTCGCGTACCTGCAGCACGCGCAGCTCGGCCATCGCGCCGGGTCGACGCTGTTCGTGCACGGCGGGGTGTGTCGCGACAACCTGTTCGTGACGCCGGACGCGCCGGACGTGAGTGACGTCGAGGCGTGGCTGGCCGCGCTCCACCGGTTCTACACCGGCGAGCTGGCCGCGTTTGTCGCCGGCCGGCCGCCGACCGCGCTGATCGCCTATCAGGCGCCGAAGCCGGGCACGCACCTGAACCAGGCGAGCGTGGTCTACGCCCGGCCGACCGACGAGGATGGCAACCCGCACCTGCCGGAGCCCGAAGTGATCGCCCGGCTGCGCGACAACGGCATCGATCGCGTGGTCGTCGGCCACACGCCGAGCGGCGACTGCCCGGCGGTGCTGCACGACGGCGGCTTCGAGCTCGTGCTCGGCGACAACTCCTACGCCCGGCTCGAGCTCGGCTCGCAGCTGGCGTTCACCGACGAGCTGACCTCCGTGCACGCCACGACCGAGCTCGGCGGCACCCGCCACGCGATCGCCGGCGAGATCCGGCGCGGCGATCGCCAGGGGCCGCTCGGCCGGCGCGATGGCGACACCGGCCAGCTGGTCAAGGCGCGGCTCGCCGACGGTCGTTACCTGCTGTTCCGCGGGCTACCCGGCCACCAGGTCGAGCAGCTCCCGACGCCGGCCGACGAGCTGGCACGCCGCCGGCTCGTGCTGGCGACCTGACACTACGACGCGAGGAACGCCGGGGTCGTGCGCGCGACGCGGACGTTCTCGATCGCGTGGCCGACCACGCCCTGAGCGCGGTTGACGGCGTCGGCGCTAACGTGATCGGCGCGCTTGAGGCCGGCGCGGGCGCGCTTGATGGCGCTGGCGCTCAGCTGCTCGGCGCGGTCGAGCGCGTGCTCGAGGCGGACCACCAGCTGGCTGCGGACGTCGTGGATCTTGACGGCGGCGCCGGCGTGGGCGCGGTCGACGGCGTCGATCGCGCGGGTGACGAGGGTGGTGGAGGACGCATCGGAAGATAACTTTTTCATGTCTCTACCCTGCGTCCGTCCGTGAGACTTGCCAAGCGTTTTTGACGAGAGGCGTCAATGACTGAGCCGCACAGTTCCACTGCGCTTTCACGCACGTGCGGAGTTGACTTCACGCGTCATTTTTCCAAGTTTTCGGCCGATCCCGTGCGAGTTTTTGACCGTGTGCACCGCCGCGCACCGGCGCGCGACTATCCTGTGCGCCCCTTCAGGAGCGTTCATGAGCACCAGAGTGTTGTCGATCATCGTTGGCGTGGTGATGCTTGCCGCCGCCACCCCGCGCGTCGCCGAAGCGGCCGCGGGCTCGCAATCCAAGACCCTGTCGCCGTCGGACGGCACGTCGACGACGACGCGGATCTCGCTCGCGCTCGGCGACTCGATCGCCGCGGGCTACTGCGGCCTGTTCTGCCGGATCGACTCGTACCCCGTGTACTACGGCACGGCGATCGCCAACGGGCTCGACGCCAAGGTCGACTTCCGCGGCCACGCGCAGAGCGGCGAGATCATGTCGGAGATCGCGAGCCGGACCCAGAGCAACGTGGCGAGCGTCAAGGTCGCCGACTACATCACGCTCGACGGCTGCGGCAACGACTTCCTCGACGCGCGGTCCGACTTCCGCGATCAGTCGAACTGTACCGACGAGAGCGTGCTGGCGACCGCGGTCACCAACTGCCGCACCAACATGATCAAGACGCTCGACACCATCGCCGCCAACAAGAAGGCCAGCGCGAAGGTCCGCGTGATGGCGCTGTACTACCCCGGGCTCGCCGATGACCGCGGCCGGACCTGCAACGGCACCTCGCACTTCGACATCTTCCTCGACTACCTGCTCGAGGCCGACTGGACGATGTGCAACGAGGCGTGGAAGCGCGGCTTCGAGTGCGTCGACGGCCTCGCGACGATGAACGCCGCCGACGTCGACACCGCGCTCGACACCGACACCCAGGTCGACGCCGCGCAGATCAAGATCAACAAGGCGACCGACCGCGACAACTTCGACGCGTACTACAACCGGGTCCAGACCCAGCGCAAGATCCTGACCGACGCGCACCAGAAGCGGACGTCGGCGACGACCACCGTCGACTTCCTGCAGAGCGACAACACGCACCCGACCGCCGCCGGTCACCAGCGGCTCGGCGCCGAGCACGCCGCGCTCGGCCTGTAGCGAGACGATGCCCGCCCGCCTGCGCGTCGCGGCCGCGGTGATCGCCGCGGCGGTGATGTTCACGCTCGCCGCGCCGCCGATCGGCGTGGCGCCGCTGGCGGTGATCGCGCTGGCGCCGATGATCCACCTGGCGGTCACGGCGGCGAGCTGGCGGAGCGCGCTCTGGCGCGGCGCGCTGGGCAGCCTGGCGATCACCGGCCTGGTGTTTCGCTGGCTGCCGGGCTCGGTCCACGCGTTCTTCGGCCTGCCGACGGGCTGGAGCTGGCTGGCGTTCCCGGTCTACGCCGTGATCGGCCAGCCGCAGCTGATCGCCTGGGCCGTCGTCCGCTGGCGGTGGCGCGCGGCGACCGGGCCGGGCGTGATGCTGGCCAGCGCCGCCGCCTACACCGGCCTCGACTGGCTGCTGCCCAAGCTGTTCCACGACACGCTCGGCGTCGCGCTGTTCGGCGACGGCTGGCTGATCCAGATCGTCGATGTCGGCGGCGTGTACTTGCTGACCTTCGCCGCGATGCTCACCACCGAGCTCGCGCACGCCGCGGTCCGCGGGCGCCGCCGGGTGATCCCGGCCGCGATCGGCGTGGCCGCGATGTGGGCGGCGATCGCCGCGTACGGCGCGATCCGCCGCGGCCAGGTCGAGGCCGCGCTCGATCACGCGCCGGCGCTGCAGGTCGGGGTGATCCAGGCCAACATCGGCAACATCGAGAAGGAGATGGCGGCGCACGGTAACCTCGACGGCATCGTCGGCACCCTGCGGCGCTACGGCGAGCTCAGCGACCAGCTCGCCAGGTCGGCGAGCCCGCCCGAGCTGTTGATCTGGCCCGAGACCGCGTACCCGCTGGCGTACGGCGCGCACCGCAGCGCGCTCGACGACAGCATCGACGACGAGCTCGCGCACTACCTCCAGCAGCGCAAGCTGCCGCTGCTGTTCGGCGGCTTCGATCGCAAGGCCGACGTCGAGTACAACAGCGCGCTGTTGCTCGCGCCGTCGGGGGTGGTCACCGCGTACCACAAGCGCATCCTGATCCCGTTCGGCGAGTACTGGCCGCTGATCGGCCGCGCCCGGTTCGGCACCGGCGACAGCCCGGCCACGCTCGACGTGCCGCGCGCGGCGGGCGCCGTGCGGATCGCGCCGGTGATCTGCTACGAGTCGCTGTTCACCGGCCACGCCGCGGCCGGGGTCGCCGACGGCGCGCGCGCGCTGATCAACCTGACCAACGACTCGTGGTTCGTGTCCGAGGCCGAGCAGCGCCTGCACCTGACGATGGCCGCGCTGCGCTCGATCGAGACCCGCCGCGCCCAGGTCCGCGCCACGAACACCGGCATCTCGGCGCTGGTCCTGCCGACCGGCGCGATCGTCGATCCCGGGCCGCTCGATCAGCCGGCGGCGCTGCGCTATGCGCTGCCGCTGCTCGACGACGACGCGCTCGGGCCCACGCCGGTGATGCGGCTCGGCAACTGGCCGGGCCCGGCGTGCCTGATCGGCGCGCTGCTCGCCGGCGCGCTCAGCTGGCGGCGGCGGCGACGACCGCGTCCGGGCCCGGGTCCGGAATCACGCACTGCTCGCGGATGAACGCGACCAGGGCGTCGGCGTCCATCAAGCCCTGGTCCTTGCCGTCGCGCATCCGCACCGCGGCGCCGCCGGCGGCGACCTCCTTGTCGCCGATCACCAGCATCAGCGGGATCTTCTGCAGCTGGGCGTCGCGGATCTTGGCGCCGAGCTTGTCGGGCGACGGCTCGTAGCCGACCCGGAAGCCCTGGCGCTCGAGCAGCCGGGCGATGTGCGCGGCGTGATCCTCGTGCTTGCTCGACACCGACAGCACGCGGACCTGCTCGGGCGCGAGCCACGCCGGCAGCGCGCCGGCGTAGTGCTCGAGCAGGATGCCGATGAACCGCTCGATCGAGCCGAGCAGCGCGCGGTGCAGCATGATCGGCTGCTCGCGCTCGCCCTTGGAGTTGCGGAACTCGAGGCTGAACCGCGCGGGGTTGTTGAAGTCGTACTGCAGGGTCGAGCACTGCCAGCGGCGCTCGAGCGCGTCGACCAGCTTGATGTCGATCTTCGGGCCGTAGAACGCGCCGCCGCCGGCGTCGACCTCGTACTTGATGCCGTGGCCCTGCAGCGCGTTGGCGAGCGCGGTCTCGGCGCGCTGCCAGTCCTCGAGGCTACCGACGTACTTGTCCGGCCGGGTCGACAGGTTGATCTCGAAGTCCTTGAAGCCGAACATCCGCAGCATCCGCAGGATGAACGACAGCACGCGGCTGATCTCCTCGTCGATCTGATCGGCGCGGCAGAACAGGTGGGCGTCGTCCTGGGTGAAGCCGCGGACCCGCATCAGGCCGTGCATCACGCCGGCGGCCTCGTAGCGGTACACGGTGCCGAGCTCGGCGAGCCGCATCGGCAGCTCGCGGTAGCTGCGCGGCCGGCTCTTGACCATCAGCACGTGGAACGGGCAGTTCATCGGCTTGCAGCAGTAGTCCTGGCCGTCGACCGACATCGGCGAGAACATGCCGTCGCGGTAGAAATCCCAGTGGCCCGAGGTCTTCCACAGGTCGGCCTTGGCGATGTGCGGCGAGTACACCAGGTCGTAGCCGGCCTCGAAGTGCATCTTGCGCCACTGGTCCTCGATGATCGCGCGCAGCCGGCCGCCCTTGGGCAGCCACATCACGAGGCCGGCGCCGACCTCCTCGACGTAGTGCGGCTCGACCACGAACGCGACGTCGACGTCCTTGCGCGCGGCGTAGCCCTCGGTCAGCGCGCGCCGGACCTCGGGCGAGACGACACCGCGCAGCCGGATGTCGGCGTGCGGCTTGCCGCCGTGGGCCGACGCGATCTTGACCGTCTTGCGCAGCGGCGTCTCGCCCGCCTGCGCGGTGACCGCGGCGAGCAGCTCGGCGACCAGCTCGCCGGCCTGCGCGTCGGCCTCGACGCCGATGTACACGTCGAGCCCGTCGGCCTCGCCGTACGGATGGTCGTCGTAGCGCTCCGAGACCAGGAACAGCTCGAGGTCCTTGCCGAGCTTTCGGTGGTCGCGGCGCTTGGCCTCCTCGCGCTGGTGGACGTAGCGCTCGAGCTCCTTGGCGGTCGGGAAGGCGACGCCGCGCACCCGCTGCAGCGACTGCTTGGAGGAGTCGGCGCGCCAGTACGCGGCCGACGCGGCGGTCAGCTTGACGCCGCCGATGAACCCGGCGTGCGGCAGGTGCGGCCCGCGGCACACGTCGGCGAACGTGCCGCTCTGGTAGATCGAGACGTCGTCGTCCGGGATCCACGACAGGATCTCGGCCTTGTACGGGCTGTCCTGGCCCAGCGACTGGAGCAGCGGCAGGACGTCGGCCTTGGCCACGACCTGGCGGGTGAACGTGGTCTTGGCGGCGATGAGCTTCTTCATCTCGCCCTCGATCGCCTCGAGGTCGTCGCTGCTGATCACCCGGCCGCCGAGGTCGAAGTCGTAATAGAACTCCTCGCCGTGGAGGCGGGGGCCCATCGTGACCTGCGCGCCGGGGAACCGGGCGAGCACCGCCATCGCCAGGATGTGCTCGGCCGAATGGTTGAGCGCGTCGCGCCCGGCCGGCGTGTCGGGGCCGAGCAGCTTGAGCTTGGTGCCGTCGGTCAGCGGGGCGGCCAGGTCTTTGATCTCGCCATCGACCTCGGCGACGACCACGGCGGCCGCGAGCCGGGGAGAGATCGTGCGCGCGACATCGTAGGCGGTGGCGCCATCCGCCATAGGCAGGGTCTTACCGTCCGGCAGAACTACGGAGATGGTCATGCTGGATCCTTCATAGCAAAGCCCGGTCGGGCCGGGAATGCGCCCCGGACCCGCGGTCGGCCAATTCAGGCGTTCCGTGGAAGATTCATGGCATGCAACCTCACGGCGGAACGGCGGTGCCCTGACCGGACATAGATGGATTCGCCGGGTCGCGCGTTATAGCCGGGGCATGCGCAGCCTCCTCGCGCTCCTGACCCTCATGATCACCGCAACTTCTGCCAGCGCCGAGCTGGTACCCAACCCGCTGCCGCTCGACGAGCAGGCCGCCGCCGCCGACCTGGTGTGTAAGGCGACGGTGCTCCGCGAGCAGGTCGTGGCCGACCCGTGGTTCGAGTCGGCGCCGGGCTTCGAGGTCCGCGAGGCCGAGCTGCGCGTCGTGTCGACGATCAAGGGCAAGGCCGGCGCGACGATCCGGTTCCGGCACTTCGCGAAGGGGCCGCCGGCCGTCGGGATCATGCACGTGCCGGCGACCCTCGACCTGGTCACCGGCAAGACCTACCTGGTGATGGCGATGCGCGACGGCGCGGTCTATCACCAGACGATCCAGCGCGGCGCGCTCGACATCCTGCCCGCCGCCGACGCGAAGCCGCACCACGGCAAGACCTTGCGCGCGGCCGCGTGGCACGAGCTGACCGCCGCGCTCGGCGGGCCCGATGCGGTCGCGGCGCTCGACTGGCTCGATCAGCTCGCCGGCGGCGACTACCGCGCGCGCACCGACTTCGCGCGCGCCGACGTGATCGCCGCGGTCCGCGCGCACGCCGCCGACCCGGACGCCGCGACCGCGACCGCCGCGATCACCCTGCTCGGCAACGCCAGCCCGCACCTCGACGACGAGCGCGCGGCCTACTGGCTCGCCGGCCTGCCCGGCGCGTGGATCCCGGGCATCGGCGCGCGCGCGCCGGCCCCGGCGCTCGACCCTGCGACCATCGCCGCGCTGCGCGCCGCCGCGACCCACGGCCCCGACGCGACCCGCGCCCGGGCGATCCGCGCGCTCGGCCGGGCCGGCGCGCCGGCCGCCTCGATCGCCACCTGGCTGCGCGCCGGCGACCCGGCGATCCGGGCGGCCGCGGTCGCGATCAGCGCCGAGGCGGCCGACCGCGCGCCGATCCTCGCCGGGCTCGCCGACCCCGAGCCCGCCGTGCGCACCGCCGCCGCGCTCGCCGCCGGCTT
>DASWOO010000609.1:0-5341 GCA_036404335.1 Kofleriaceae bacterium | reverse complement strand
ACCGCGCTGCTGTTCATCCCGACCTTCGTCCAGGTCGTGTACGCGCCGCTGATCGACATCGGGCCGGGCCGCCGCCACTGGCTGATCCTGTTCTCGATCATCGCCGCCGGCTTCCTGTTCGCGACCTGCCTGATGCCGCTGCCCGACAGCGTCACCGCGTACCTGACGTGCGCGTTCTTCGCGCAGCTGATGTCCGGCCTGGTCGGGAGCTGCAACGGCGGGCTGATGGCGGCGTCGCTGCCCGACGAGCTGCGCGGCAAGGCCGCCGGCTGGTACAACATCGGCAACATCTCGGGCGGCGGGCTCGCGGCCACGCTCGCGGTCGCGATGATCGGCGAGGGCGTGCGCGACTGGCTGGTCGGCGCGCTGCTCGCCGCGCTGATGATCCTGCCCTCGCTGGCCGCGCTGGCGATCTACGAGCCGCCGCGGGTGCGCAAGCAGCTGGGCGTGCTGCTGCACGAGAACCTGGTCGAGTGCCGCCGCGTGCTGGCGACCCGCGCGGGGCTCAGCGGGCTGTTCCTGTGCATGTCGCCGGTCGGCACCGCGGCGCTCGCCAACTCGTTCTCGGCGATGGGCACGCCGTACGGCGTCGGCCCGCGCGGGGTCGCGCTGTCGACCGGCCTGTTCAGCGTGCTCGCCACCGCGCTCGGCGCCGCGGTGTGCGGCTACCTGTGCGACCGGTTCAATCGCCGGGTGATGTACCTGGCGTCGGGCGGGATGACCGCGGTGTGCGGCATCGTCATGGCGCTGTCGGCGCGCGCGCCCGTGACGTACCTGGCCGGCGTGGTGATCTACGCGGTGATCACCGGGTTCTGCTACGCGTCGTTCACCTCGACGGTGCTCGAGACCATCGGCGAGTCGGACACGGCGGCCGGCACCAAGTACACGCTGTACGTCGCCGCCGGCAACCTGGCGATCGCCTACGTCGGCGTGATCAACACCCGGTTCGAGGCCCGGCACGGCGTCGAGGGCGTGATCACCAGCGACGCGACGCTCAACCTCGTCGGCGTGGTCGCGCTCG
The DNA here is from genome assembly GCA_036404335.1 of Kofleriaceae bacterium. Taxonomy (GTDB): domain Bacteria; phylum Myxococcota_A; class Polyangia; order Haliangiales; family Haliangiaceae; genus JABFXX01. The sequence goes on along the minus strand of DASWOO010000609.1, from coordinate 4,320 downwards.
CCCTGGTGTTCTGGCGGTTCGGCGCGTTCGGCAAGTGGCGACACCCGGCCGTGCGGGCGGCCGACCACCCGCCATGATCCCAGCGGCCGACGCGCGGCGGATCGCGATCGCGGCTCAGGGGCTCGGCGCCCGGCCGGCGGCGGCCACGCTGCGCCAGGTCCGCGGACTGTTCGACACGCTCGCGCTGATCCAGGTCGACTCGGTCAACGTCGTGTGCCGCAGCCAGGAGCTGCCGGTGTGGGCGCGGCTCGGGCCGCACGCGCGCGACGCGCTACCCAGGCTGTGCCAGCAGCGCAAGCTGTTCGAGTACTGGGCGCACGAGGCGAGCCTGCTCGCGGTCGAGCTGCAGCCGCTGCTGCGCTGGCGGATGGCCGAGGCGCGCGACCGGATGTGGCGCAGCCTGCGCCAGCTGGCCCAGCGCGACCCGAAGTACGTCGAGGCGGTGCGCGACGAGGTCCACGCCCGCGGCCAGCTGCTCGCGCGCGACCTGGCGCCGGTCACGGCCAAGCAGAAGTCGTCGCCGGGCTGGTGGGGCTGGGACGACCGCAAGCGCGCGCTGGCGTATCTGTTCTGGGCCGGCGAGATCACCGCGATCCGCTCGCCGGCCACGTTCGAACGGGTCTACGCGCCGCTCGATCGGGTGCTGCCGGCGAGCGTGCTGGCGACGCCGACGCCGGACCGGGCCGACGCGCTCCGCGAGCTCTTGCTGCGCTCGGCCCGCGCGCTGGGCGTCGCGACCCTGGCCGACCTCGCCGACTACTTCCGGATCGGCACGGTCGCCGCCCGGCCGCACGTCGCGGCGCTGGTCGCCGAGGGGGCGCTGGTCGCGACCGCGGTCGACGGCTGGCGCGAGCCGGCGTATCGCCTGGCCGGCGGCCGGCTGCCCCGGCCGCGCGCGGCGCGGACGCTGCTGTCGCCGTTCGACTCGCTGATCTGGTTTCGCAAGCGCACCGAGCGGCTGTTCGGGTTCCACTACCGGATCGGCATCTACACGCCGGCGGCCAAGCGGACCCACGGCTACTACGTGCTGCCGTTCCTGCTCGGCGACGCGCTGGTCGCGCGCGTCGACCTCAAGGCCGATCGCGCCGCCGGCGAGCTGCGCGTCCAGGCGGCGTACGCCGAGCCCGGCGCGCCCCCGGCGACGGCGCGCGAGCTGGCGGCCGAGCTGACCGACTTCGCGCGCTGGCTCGGCCTCGAGCGCGTGGTCGTCGCCCGGCGCGGCGACCTCGCCCGCGGGCTGGCCGCCCAGGTCAAGTCAGTCGATCGCTAGCACGGTCAGCGTGCGCTGCTTGCCGGGCAGCCGCAGCTCGACCTCGTCGTCGACCCGCTTGCCGAGCACCGCGCGGCCGAGCGGCGAGCCCGGGGTCACGACCTGGACGTCGCCGGCGACCACGCCGCCACCGCCCGCCGGCGCGAGCCACAGCCGCTTGGTCTCGCCGTCGTCGTCGAGCGTCACGACCGCCGAGATCGCGACCGGATCGCCCGGGCCGAACCGGCGCAGCGCCAGCGCCGTGACCGCGGCGACCGCGGCCTCGAGCTCGGCCACGCGCTGGGCCTGGCCGCGCGCCAGGTAGGACTGCTCGAGCCCGCGGGTGTCCTTGTCGTTCTCGGGCCGCGCCTCCTCGTGGGTCGCGCCCTCGATCGCCGCGGCGTGGGCCCGGCTCGCGGCCTCGTGCGCCGCCGTCAGCTGCGCGACCAGCTCGGCGCGCAGCCGCGCCTTGTCGAGCTCGGCCACGGCTCACTCGCCCAGCAGCCGCGACACCACGGCGTAGTCCTTGTCGCGGACCCCGCCGGCCCGCGAGCAGCGCAGCTTGCTGGCCGGGCTGACGAACAGCTGGATCGGGATCGCGCCGTCGTCGAGCTTGAACGTCTTGAGCCAGGCCGCGCGCGCCGCCGCGCTCGCGATCCGGATCGACGGCGGGGTCTCGGGGTGCGCCTTGCGGAACGCGGCGACGTCGTCATCGGACTCGTCGACCGAGACGAACTGCAGGTCGACGCGCTTGCCCGCCGCGGCGAGCTTGTCGCGCCACGCGATCACCCGCGGCATCTCCTCGACGCACGGCGCGCACCACGTCGCCCAGACGTTGACCCAGCGCCAGGTCGTCGGCGCGGCCGGCGCGGCGCCCCCGGCCAGCTCGGGCCAGGTGAACGCCGGGCCCGACGCGTCGGTCGCGTGCAGGTCGCAGAACGCGTCGGTCGACGCCGCCTGCGGCTGGCTGACCTTGGCGCCGTCGGTCCGCGCGCTCGGGGTCGCGACCGGCTGGTCGTCCTTGGGGCCACCGCACGAGGCGAGCCCCAGGAGAAGGATTACAGCTGGCAGTCGATCCATGCGACGAACGCGCTCCGGTTGATTTGATCGAGGTTGCACGAGCCGGTCTGGCTCCGCTTCCAGTCGCAGAACTCGGTCTCGAGCTGAGCGTACTCCTCGCCGAGCCACAGCATGCCGACCTCCTTGTCGAGATCGGGGTCCTTGAACTGCTGGCGCAGGTGGGCCATCACGGCCTCGGCGCGGGCCTTGGACAGCTCGCGGTTGTGCTCGACGCTGCCCTCGGGCGAGGCCCGCGCGACGACGAAGAACCAGCTGGCGCCGCGCTGATCGGCGAACGTGGCGTCGACCAGCTGGAGATCGGCGGCGTCGAGCTCGGACTTGTCCTTGTCGAACTGGACGATGCCGCCGCGATCCTTCATCGGCTTGAACAGCGCGTTGAAGTCGTGGCCCGACATCGTCGCCACGCTCCTGGCCTGCACCGGCTGGCAGCCGCGCACCGCGTTGTTGCCGACCAGGCCGCAGCTCATCAGCACGCGGCGCAGGATGCGCTTGAGCTCGGGGCTGCAGTAGGCGACGTCGGACTGCGCGGCGACCGCGGGCGCGCTGGCCTCGTCGGCCGGGGCGGCCTGGGTCTCGGCGAGCCGCGCATCGGCCGACCGGATCCAGGTGGCGGTCAGCGCGACCGGCAGCGCGAGCGCCACGAGCAGGATCGCGAGCCGGATCACTTGCCCGCCGCTTTCTTCGATGCCGGGGCCGCCGGGGGCGCCGGGGCCGCCAGCGTGTGGCTGGCGTGGCGCTCGAGCATGTGGCGCAGGGTGTACTCGAGGCCGAGGTCGACGTCCTCGTCGCACAGCTTGACGCCGTCGATGTAGACCTGCGGGGTCAGCACGCGCAGGTTGTTGCTCACGATCCAGCGCAGCGACTTGTTGAGCCGCGACTTGGCCTCGGCCGAGCCGACGCACGCGCGCAGCTCGGGGAACCGCTGCGCGACCAGCTTCGCCGCGGCGGCCGGGTCGGCCCGCGCCGCGTCCTTGATCCGGTCCTGCTCGGCGAACGCCCAGGCGATCACGTCGGGCGCCCTGTCGCCCGCGCACAGCACCGCCTCGCTGACCACGCACGCGCCCGGGTGGGTCGCCTCGCTGACCATCCAGTTGCAGGTGTTGTCGAGCGGGAACATGACCGCCTTGCGGTCGAGCTGGGCGGCGAAGCCCGAGGCGACCAGCCGCTGCTCGAACGCGCGGCACGCCGGGCACAGCGGATCGAGGACCTCGAGCGTCGGCGCGCCGCCGGTCGCCCGGCCGATCGGCACCTCGATGCCGTACGGGTCGTCGGGGCGCGGCAGCGCCTCGCAGCTGCCGATGTACTTCGCGTGATCCGGCGCCATCGCCAGGTACAGCGCGATCGGCACGACGACGAAGCCGACCCCGATGCCGATCATCGCCGCGAGGTGGCGGTTCGACGCCGCGGCGGCCGGCTCGACCGCGACCAGCTGGGCGCCCGAGGTCGCCGTGGCCATGACGCCGCCGGGGCCGCCTGCCCGGGCCGAGCGCCGGGCCGCCCGCCACGCCATCACGCCGCCGACCACGCACAGCGCGCTGGCGACGTAGATGCAGACGCACAGCTTGCAGGTCGTGCCCAGCTGGGTCAGCGAGATGATCAGCATGACGATCGACGTCACCGCCGGCAGCGCCGTGGCCAGCGCCAGCAGCGCGGTCGCGCGCCGGTCGTGCTTGCGCCGGGTGACCGCGAGGTCGAGCGCGAAGAACGCCAGGAACGCGAACACCGCGAACGCCGCGAGCGAGATCGGCACGCCGCCCCAGACGTGGCCGCGCCACACCGACGAGTACGGGCTCATCAGCGCGACCTGGCAGCCCGATTCGCCGGCGTGGCTGACGCCGGGGATGAACGAGCAGTGCAGGTTGTTGTGGACCTGCCGGTCGAGATGCTCGACGAAATCGTAGGTGGAGACCGCCGCGAACACGGCGCCGATCGCCGCGCCGAGCACCACGACCGCGAGCCAGGGAGGGCGCCTCATCGCGGTTGGTATAGCG
>DASWOO010000608.1:0-4632 GCA_036404335.1 Kofleriaceae bacterium | reverse complement strand
GCCGTGGTGGACGGGCAGCGCCTGCTCGGCGCGGTGCCGGGCCTCGCGCGCCCAGCTCACGAGGTGCGAGAGCCGCGGCGCCGGGCCGCGCACCGGCGGGTGGCCGGGCTCGGCGACGGCCTGCTCGCCGGCGTGCAGGGTGACGTCGCCGCTGCCGGTCGCGATCTGGACCTCGCCGCGGACGACGGCGGTCGTCGTGCGGCCGGGCGCGGCGTCGACGAGGAACCGGGTGCCGAGCACGGCGATCCGGCCCTGCGCGGTCTCGACGGTGAACGCGCCGTGGCCGGGCGCGACATCGATCAGCACCGCGCCCGACACCCGCAGGTGGCGCGGGCCGAGCTCGGTGACCGAGGCGTCCGGGCCGCGGACGAGCTCGGCGCCGGCGACCTGCTGGACCGTCTGCGAGTCGATGCTGGCGAGCGGTTGCGGTGCGTCGCCGCCGATGAAGTGCAAGACGACCAGCGCGGCCGCGACCGCGGCGGACAGGCCGAGCGCGATCATCCCGATCGGCCGGCGAGCGCGCACGCTGTATCGCCCGACCAGCTCCGCGCGGATCCGCGCCTTCGCCTTGGGCGCGAGCTGCGGCCGCGCCCCGCCCGACTCGAGCAACGTCGAGACGTTGTCCTCGAGCACGTCATGGTCCTCGTTCATACAGCCTCCGAGAGGTGCGCCGACAGCGTCGCGAACGTGTCGCGAAACGCCCGGCGCGCCCGTGCGAGCAGTGATTTGGCAGCGTCGACCGAGATCCCGAGCTCGCCGGCGACGGCCTCGAGGCTCGCGCCGTCGACGTACTTGCGGGTCAGGGCCACGCGGTATTGCTCCGGCAGGTTGCCGACCGCCATGTGGACCAGGTCGCGGGTCTCGGCGCGCTCGAGCACCTCGCCCGGCAGCGGCCGCTCGGCCATCGCCGCGAAGCTCTGCGCCAGGGTCGCGTCGATCCGCTCCCACGCCGCCTGGAACGCGTCGCCGCGGCGGTGCGCGCGCAGCTGATCGCGGATCACGTTGCGCGACAGCACGGTCAGCCAGCTCGCGACCGAGCCCCGCGCCGGGGCGTAGTCGGCCTGCTTGGACAGCGCGATCGCGAACGTCTCCTGGACCACGTCCTCGGCGAGCGCGGCGTCGCCGCCGACCCGGTAGTAGACGAACGCATACAGCCCGTCGACGTGCGCGTCGTACAGCCGGCCGATCGCGGCCGCATCGCCGCGGCGCGCGGCCCGGACCTCGCCGGCCGGGCTCGACCGGAACAGGCGCGCGAGCAAGGCCGCGATCACGGCGATGCCGCCTGGGTGCTTCGACTCATGCCCCGTGTGTCATCGGCGCGGCGCCGGGTGTCGCGCGGCCGGCGAAAATCTCGCGCGAGGCCGCGCTCGCGCACCGCCCGCACCGTCGCGGGAACAAACCTGCCTGCTCGCGCATTTGCGGCTACCATGCTCGGATGCCCAGCTTCACGCATCACGGGCGGCGGATCAGTTACCAGGAGCACGGATCGGGTCCGCGCGCCCTGTTGTTGACGCACGGCCTGCTCATGGACAGCCGGATGTACGCGCGGCTGGCCCCCGAGCTCGCCGCGCACGGCCATCGCGTCATCACCGTCGACATGCTCGGCCACGGCGTCTCAGATCAGCCGTACGAGATGACCGCGTACTCGATGCCCCAGTTCGGCCGCGACCTCCTGGCGCTGCTCGACCACCTCGAGCTGGCCGAGGCCGTGATCGGCGGCACGTCGCTCGGCGCCAACGTCGCGCTCGAGGCCGCGGTCGCCGCGCCCGCCCGGATCCGCGCCCTCGTCCTCGAGATGCCCGTCCTCGAGAACGCCCTGCCCGCGGCGGCCGGCGCGTTCGTGCCGCTCGCCCTCGCCCTGCGCAGCATGCAGCGCGCGATGGGCCTGGTCGCGCGGCTCACCCGCCGCATCCCGCGCACGCACTACCTGATCGACATGATGATCGACTTCGTGCGCCGCGATCCCGCCGCCTCGCTCGCCGTCCTCGACGGCCTGATCTTCGACCGGGTCGCGCCGCCCAGCAGCGAGCGCCACGGCCTGACCCAGCCCGCCCTCGTGATCGGCCACCCCAAAGATCCGGTCCACCCGTTCAGCGACGCCGATCGCCTCGCGCGCGACCTCGCCAACGCCCGCCTGGTCAGCGCCCACTCCATGTTCGAGTGGCGCTTCACCCCCGACCGGCTCGACCGCGAGCTGCTGCGCTTTCTCGACGACGTCTGGCTTCCGCAGCGCGCGGTCGCCTGAGGCAAGGCGGCCCTCCGGCCGGAAGAACGCCAGACCTCGAAATTTTTGTCGTGTTTCTCCCCCGGCCAACGCCACATCAGGACCTTGGGCTGGAAGCAATTTATCCGACAGATGGAAGACGCCGCGCGGCGACACGAGCGCGAAACCCGAGTCGCGGCGCGGCGGTCCGAGCGTGAGTCTGTCGCGCGGTATCGCGCCGCGGCCCGCGCGCAAAAGCAGCTCGAACGCCAGCACGCCACCGAGCAAGCCGCGCAGTACGACGGCTACCTCGAGATGCTGGTTAGCTTGCATGTCGACTGCAGCGATGGCTGTGACTGGCGCGAGCTCGCGACCGCTCCGCCGCCACCCCCGCCGCCACGGATCGCCCCCGCCGAGCTCGCCGCGCGAGCGCGCCTCGACGCCTACAAGCCAGGCTTCTTCGACGAGCTGTTCGGCGGCGCGACCCGCCGGCGTGCGGTGCTCGAGGGCGAGGTCCAGCAGGCATCCGCCCTCGATCAACAACAGCACGAGCTCGCGATGATCGAGCATCGACGAAAGTTCGAGCAGTGGAGCTACCAGGTCAAGCTGGCGCACGGCGTGCTCACGAACGACGTGGAGGCGTTTCGTGCCGCCCTGTCGTACCTCGGCGCGTTCGACGAGCTCGAGCGGTTCGATGATCAGGTAACCCTCGACAGCGCGGTTCGTGGCACGGTCGCGTTCACCTGCGTCATCCAGGACACCGAGCTCGTGCCCAGCGAGGAGCTCAAGGTCAGCAGCAGCGGCAAGCTGTCGACCAAGGACATGGCGGCCGGCAAGTACTGGGCGCTGTTTCAGGACCACGTCGCCTCGTGCGCGCTGCGGATCGCGCGCGAGGCCTACGCGATCCTGCCGGTCGAGCGCGTGATCGTGAACGTCCGGATCTCCCGGCTCGACTCGAGCACCGGCCATCTCGTCGCGATGCCGGTCCTGGCCTTCCACGCCACGCGCGACATCCTCGCGCGACTCAATTTCAAGGCGCTCGATCCGTCCGATGCGCTCGAGAACTTCCCACATCGCATGAAGCTCAAGAAGACGACCGGCTTCGAGCCTGTGGAGGTGATGACCGCCGACGACCAGTGGATCACCACGTGACCGCCGCGGGCTGGTACGTCGATCCGCAGCATCCGTCACAGCTGCGCTGGTGGGACGGCCAGCAGTGGACCGACCACACGGCGCCCCGCACCGACCCCGCGCCGGTTCGCTCACCTGCCGAGGTCGTCGAGCTGGCAGCCAAGGTCCGTGCGTTGCGCGAGCAGCATGACGAGCTGCGCCGGCAGATCGTGGAGACCAGCGACGTGATGCTGCTGCAGGAAGTCGGGCTCTACAAATACTCGCATCCGCTCGATTCGTCCGCGCAGTACAAGGCGGCGCTCGATGACATCGAGATCGCCTACCAGCAGCGGGTCAAGGACGGTAGCGCGGTCACCTCGACGAAGAAGTGGGCGATCAACGGCTCCGACAAGGAGGGCATGAAGATGATCACCGACTTCAGCAAGCTGATCCTGCGCGCCTATAACACCGAGGCCGACAATGTCGTGCGCACGCTACGACCATACGGCGTCGATGCCGCGCTCGGCCGGCTCGACAAGCTGCGAGCGTCGATCGCCAGGCTCGGCGCCAGCATGAAGCTCGCGATCACCGACGAATATCATGTCCTCCGGGTCCGCGAGATCCAGCTGACCGGTGACTACCTGGCGAAGCGCGCCGAGGAGCAGGAGGCCGAGCGCGACCGCCGCGCGCGGCTACGAGAGGAGCGTCAGGCGCGCCGGGAATTCGAGGCCGAGCAAAAGCGGCTCGCCAAGGAGCAGTCGCACTATCTCAATAAGGCCGCCGCCATGCTGGCCAACGGTGATGCGATGGGCGCCGCCACCGCGCGCGATAAGGTCGACGAGATCCAACGCGCGATCCAGGGGGTTGTGGATCGCGCCGCCAACATCCGCGCCGGCTACGTGTATGTGGTGTCGAATATCGGCGCATTTGGCCAGCGCATGGTGAAGATCGGCATGACGAGGCGGCTCGAGCCGCGCGTGCGCGTTCACGAGCTGGGCGGCGCGTCGGTCCCGTTCCGGTTCGACGTCCACGCGCTGATCTTCAGCGAGGACGCCGTCGGACTGGAGGCCACGCTGCACCGCGAGCTCGCCGACAAGCGGGTCAACATGGTCAATCCGCGGCGCGAATTCTTCTACACGACCGCGCAGGAAGTCCGGACCGTGCTGGAGCGCGCGCGGGGCGATCTGCTCTAGTACATCGAGGTCCCCGAGGCGCTCGAGTGGCATCAGAGCGAGAACGTGCGGCGAGGCGAGCCCCCCGGCGCGGCCGGAGGATCGCTCGACGAAGTCGAGCTGTGCGATGACGAGGAGACCGACGAC